>JBDTCS010000287.1:0-10625 GCA_039923455.1 Kapaibacterium sp. (SeqCode)
TGAGAATTCATTAGCTCGGCCGCATGCAGAATATCCAGATACTCTCGGTGGTGTTCGACGTCATCGAGCAGTGATGCATTCAGTCGCATCGTCTGACCTGTTCGCATGTTCTTTACTTCGAAATACCCGCGCTCGCGCCAAACAGCTTTTTGTCTATCTGAGTATCTATCGAACTTTGACACTGGTGCCCAAGCTGCGACAGCTCGCACAAGTGTTGATTTGCTTCCCACCAAAATTCCAATCGCAGCTCCTCGTGAGTGCCCGAGAATTCCAATCCGCGTGGCATCATACTCAGCCGCAGATATGGGGAGTTCGGCATCCGAGGTGGTGATTTCGGCGCGTGCGATCGCACCGATCACATCTTCCGTTTCAGTCACCTCCAGCGAAAATGTGTTTTCGGCAAAGCGATCAAGCTCCGTAAAGTTCTGAAGGTCATCCCCGACGCCATTGTGTGAAAAATTCATTCCGACGGCAACGAATCCGGCAAGCGCCAACTTCTCTCGGATGGCTGGGAATGGCCCCCAATCCTTGAAGCCCTTGAATCCGTGTAAACACAGTATTACGGGCTTCTTGGTGTTTGACTCGATAAACCGAACGTCCGCCCTAATTGCGTCCCCATTACGAGATCGAAATTCGAATTGTTTGATTGTCATGCGATTCCCTCCGGAGCAAAGATCGGTTTTGGAGTAATACGAAAAACATATTTCCCTGTTTCGTCATGATCCACTTCGATTGTATCACCTTGCGTGAGCTCACCACTCAGCATTTTTACTGCGAGGGGATCGACGATTTGCTTTTGGATCAATCGCTTCAGCGGACGAGCGCCATACATCGGCTCGAAGCCACTCTTTGCCAACCAATCACGCGCATCATCCGTCACGCGAAGTTCGTAGCCGGCATTGCTGACCATTTCGAGCACGCGCTTTAGTTGCAAATCGACAATCTTACGAATGTCGGATTGCAGCAACGGCTCAAACATTACAATTTCATCCACGCGATTCAGAAACTCCGGACGAATCTGCTTGCGCAATTCCGTGAGCAGAGAAACCTTGAGCCGTGCTAGAATATCGTCTCGATTCTCATCGGTCATTGTTTGAATCTCCTCGGTGATAAGATGCGAGCCAAGATTCGAGGTCATGATGATGATGGTATTCTTAAAATCGACGGTTCGTCCTTGCGAATCGGTCAAACGTCCATCATCCAATACCTGTAACAAAATATTAAATACGTCCGGATGTGCTTTCTCGATCTCGTCCAAGAGCAGAACGCTATATGGCCTGCGGCGAACGGCTTCTGTGAGTTGGCCGCCCTCTTCAAAGCCAACATATCCGGGAGGAGCACCGATCAATCTCGACACGGAAAACTTCTCCATATATTCCGACATATCGATTCGAACCATTGCGTGCTCATCATCGAACAAGAAATCTGCAAGCGCACGAGCGAGTTCTGTTTTTCCGACACCGGTGCTGCCGAGGAAAATAAAACTGCCGATGGGACGATTCCTATCTTGCAATCCAGCGCGAGCCCGACGAATCGCATTTGAGACCGCAATAACTGCTTCGTCTTGCCCGACGATACGCTCATGGAGCCTATCTTCCATTAAAAGCAATTTTGCACGCTCGCCTTCGAGCATCTTCGTAACGGGTATTCCGGTCCAGCGCGCAACGATCTCCGCAATATCTTCCGGGCCGACCTCTTCTTTGAGCATTTGCTTATCCTTTTGGATGCGCTCGAGATCTTCCTGCTTTTCTTTGGTCTGCTTCTCAAGATTTACGATTGTGCCGTATCGAAGTTCGGCGACCTTCCCGAAATCACCTTCGCGCTCAAAGCGCTCGGCGTCGATGCGGGCTTGTTCGATCGCGAGTTTGTTGGCGCGAATATCGCGCAACAGATTTTTTTCCAACTCCCAATGCGACCGCAGTTGGCTGCGTTGCTCGGTGAGATCCGCAAGTTCGCGATCGATCTCTCTGAGCCGGGCGGCGGTTGGTTCTGTGTACTTTGCCATAGTATTCGTTAATAATAATAGTATTAGGATTATGCGGCGCTGATAGGCGGCCGTACAGGAACAAACAATCACGTTTGATTAATTGCTTCCCCGTTGATACTTTTCGATAGCCGGTTCGCGGAAATTTTCGCGCTTAGCCGTATTTTTGACAAATGGAAACAGAGCTTTCTCGATTATTAGGGATTCGTTACCCGATCATTCAGGCCGGAATGGTTTGGACGAGCGGCTGGAAACTCGCCACAGCGAGTGCTCGCGCAGGGGCGCTTGGACTGATAGGTGCGGGTTCGATGAAGCCCGAACTGCTGGCCGAACATATTCGCCAAGCCAAAGAAACCGACGTCGCGACTCAAATCGGAGTGAATATTCCTCTGATTCGAGGCGACGTGGAGAACCTAGTTCGTGTTACAATCGAAGCGGGCATCAAGGTCGTATTCACATCAGCCGGAAGCCCGACAGTCTTTACGAAAAGACTTCGCGATGCCGGCTGCTTCGTTGCACATGTGATCGCAAGTACTCGCCACGCACGAAAGGCCGAAGAGGCTGGGTGCAACGCCGTCGTAGCTGAGGGATTCGAAGCAGGTGGCCATAATGGAATTGATGAGATCACGACGCTCGCGCTCGTGCCGCAAGTAGTGGATGCAGTCAAGATCCCGGTAATTGCTGCGGGTGGAATCGCCGATGGAAGGCAGCTACTCGCGGTGCTTGCGCTTGGTGCTCAGGCGGCGCAGATCGGAACGCGGTTTGCGGCAACGATAGAAGCAAGCTCGCACGTGAACTATAAGAACGCTGTTGTTCAAGCCGAAGACACTTCGACGATTCTTGCTCTGAAAAAAGTTGCCCCCGTCCGACTCAAAAAGAACGCATTCGCGCTTCGGGCACTCGAAGCCACTCGTTCCGGAGCAACTCGTGAACAAGAATTGGAACTGTTGGGAAAAAAGCGAGAGATGCTTGGAATTTTCGAAGGCGATCTGGAAGAAGGTGAACTTGAGATGGGGCAATCCTCGGGTTTGATCCGTGAGATTCTCTCTGCTGAGGAAGTCGTCCGAAAGCTGATCGCAGAATACACCGTTGCACTACAGCACATTAATAGTCTAAGCTTGGCAAGCAATACATGAGCTTCAGTGAGATACTAATATCTATCGCAATCGGAGTTTTCACCGGTTTCGCATCAGGGCTGATGGGAATCGGTGGTGGAGCACTTGGAACTCCACTAATCCGCTTATTGCTCCAAGCACCGCCGATCATCTCACTCGCAACTACAATGCCGGTGATGTTCCCTTCCGCAGTGTCGGGAGCAACGGCATATATCAAACAGCGTAAGGTCGATACGCGACTTGCTATTATGCTACTGATCACAGCAGCCCCAATGACTTGGATCGGCGCGATCGTAACTACGATGGTATCAGGTCAGCTTCTGATGATTTTTACCGCAGTCTTCCTTACTATCATCGGAATCTCCTTTCTTGTACGCAGTTCGGTATTGCGCATAGAGACAGACGAGGAGGAACCTCTCGCACCGGTGAGTACGATTGCGGCATTATTGGTAGGGATCATTGGCGGATTCTTGGCGGGACTCCTTGCGATTGGAGGAGGGGTGGTTTACGTGCCCGCTATCCTACGCATATTCAAACGTCCCATGAAGGTCGCGCTCGCTACTTCCCTCATTGTCGTGATGGCTGTTTCGATTCCCGGAACGATCAAACATGCCATGCTCGGCCACATCGACTGGCAAATGGCCGCTCTGATCTCGATCGGTGCCTTCCCCTCTGCATTTTTCGGAGCAAAACTTGCGCTGAAACTAAGAAATAGGACGCTGGAGTGGATATTCGGGATTTGCACGATAACGTTTGGTGTTTACTTCTTCTTCAGCCAACTTTAATGGGCTGAAACAGCCCAAATGTTAGGACTTCAGTGCGCTACTACCGAAGCTTGGATTCTCGCCGCAACTCTCGACCCCGCGAGTTTGCTGATCGACCACGCACACTGCGAAAAAAAGGCCGCCGTTATGGCTATCTCGGTTCTTACCCGATATCCCACTAAACGAAAGCTCGTTGAGGAGATGGCGAATCTTGCGCAAGAAGAGATGTCGCACTTCGCACAAGTCCTCGATATCTTGTACGCCCGAGGCTATACCTTCGGACGTGATCCCGGTGACACATACGTTCAAGCATTGCGCATACACATTCGCAAGCAAGAGCCGGGACGATTGCTCGATACACTCCTCGTCAACTCACTCATCGAAGCTCGCTCATGCGAACGCTTTCAGCTATTAGCGAATCACGTTCCTGATCAAGAGTTAAGCGAGTTCTACCGTTCGCTTCTCGAAAGTGAAGCCGGTCATCGCACGATGTTTCTTGAACTTGCCAGAGAATATTTCCCCAAAAAAGAGGTGAAAACTCGCCTTGAAGAATTAAGCGCAGCCGAAGCTGCGATCATCACGACACTCTCGTGCGAACCAACCATGCACGGATAAATATTACTGCTATGCCATTCGAACTCGTTAGTGAATACTCCCCAAGTGGTGATCAACCGGAAGCAATCAAACAGCTCATCGAAGGTGTCGAGCGTGGCGATCATGCGCAGGTGTTGCTCGGTGTGACGGGTTCGGGAAAGACCTTCACGATCTCGAATTTGATTGCAAAGATCAATCGCCCAACGCTCATTATTAGTCACAACAAAACGCTTGCCGCACAATTGTACGGAGAGTTCAAGCAGTTCTTTCCTAATAATGCGGTCGAGTTCTTCATCAGCTATTACGACTACTATCAGCCGGAAGCCTACATTCCAACAACCGATACGTACATCGAAAAAGATTTCGCGGTCAATGATGAAATTGATCGACTGAGACTTAAAGCAACCAGTTCACTGCTCGACGGACGCGAAGACGTTATCATTGTGGCTTCCGTGAGTTGTATTTATGGCATCGGCTCACCGGATGAATACGCCCGACAAGTTGTCCGCCTCGCAGAGGGACAAACAGTCAAGCGCAATGATCTTTTGCGCGCGCTTTCGGATATTCATTATTCCCGCAATGATGTCGAGTTTCAGCGCGGCGCGTTTCGTGTACGTGGTGATGTAGTCGAGATCATCCCTGCCTACGAAGACGAAGAAGGCTATCGCATTGAATTCTTCGGCGATGAGATCGAAAAGATCTCAACGATCAATCGTCTCGATGGCAAGGTACTCGGCAATGCACGTCGAGCAGCGATTTATCCAGCAAAGCACTTCGTCACGAGTGGCCCCGAGTTGGAAAAGGCAATCGCGCTGATAGAGGCGGAGCTTTCGGATCAGCTTCAGGTTTTTCGCATTCAAGGAAAATTTTTGGAAGCGCAGCGATTGGAACAACGTACACGTTTTGATCTCGAGATGCTTCGAGAGCTCGGATATTGCAGTGGTGTCGAGAATTATTCAAGACATCTCACGGGCCGAAAATCGGGTGAACGTCCGAGCGTGCTGATCGATTATTTCCCGGATAAGTTTCTCACGATCATCGACGAATCACATCAAACCATTCCGCAAATCCGCGGCATGTTTGCCGGTGATAGAGCTCGAAAGGTGACGCTGATCGATCACGGTTTTCGCTTGCCAAGTGCGATCGATAATCGCCCGCTTAACTTTCCGGAGTTCGAATCAATGGTCGATCAGGTCGTCTATGTATCGGCCACTCCATCGGAATTTGAACTACAGGAGGCGCAAGGTGTGGTCGTCGAGCAGATTATTCGTCCGACCGGATTACTCGATCCTGTCATCGAAGTTCGTCCGATCAAAACGCAGATCGACGATCTCCTTGCCGAAATTCGTCGCCGCGTTGCAGTAAAAGAGCGTGTGCTCATCACGACGCTCACAAAACGAATGGCCGAAGATCTGGCGGATTATTACACGAATGTCGGTGTCAAAGTCCGCTACCTACACAGTGAGGTAGTTGCACTTGAGCGTGTAGAGATCCTACGCGATCTTCGTACGGGAGAGTTCGATGTACTGATCGGTGTGAATCTATTGCGTGAAGGTTTGGATCTTCCGGAGGTTTCTCTGATCGCAATTCTCGATGCAGATAAAGAAGGCTTTCTGCGCAGCGAAAAGAGCTTGATGCAAACCGCCGGACGAACCGCGCGAAATGCACAAGGTCTCGTAATCTTTTATGCAGATAGAATCACGGCGTCGATGCAAGCTGTGATGGATGAGACCGATCGTCGCAGAAAGATTCAAGCGGCATATAATCTGGAGCACGGTATCACACCAACGACTATTCTAAAAACGTATGACGAGATAATGCAATCCACTTCGATCGCAGACGTTAGCGCAAAGCAAGACGCTCGCAAACAGGACGCGCAAGATAAAGCAAAAGAGCGCAAGCGCCAACTTACACCGCAAGCGGTGCTCAAGCATCTCTCCCCTCCACAACTCGCTGACCTGATCGAGCAAATGAAACTCGAGATGAAGACCTCTGCAAAAGAGATGGAGTTCGAGCGTGCTGCGGATCTTCGTGATGAAATTCAGAGTCTGGAAAAAGTATTGGCAACTGCTCAGGCAAAATAATTCTCAACCGATAAGTGCTTTCGCTCTTTCTACCTCGGAGGTGCGTTCATTGTGAGGCAATCGTGTCACCAAAGCCTGGTCAGACATTGATCACAAGCTACCTCTGCAAATTGTGTATGCGGCTCATCGAGCACTCCGTACCGGTTGAGCCGGTCGCGGCTCGGGAAAAGTTGGAGCAGTTGATTAAACTCTCGAAAGAGACAAAAATATTCATCGGTTATAATTTCATTCAGCAGAGTGTGATCCAATCCGTGGTTCATGCTTTCAAATATTACGATATGCCACGCCTCGCGTTTGCTGCAGGCGAGGTACTCGGAACAGCTGCGTTAACGCACCTGGGAGATTTCGACCTCTTGCTCCCTGTACCGCTCCATCGCACGCGGCTTGCCGATCGAACCTACAATCAATCGGAGAGACTCGCTGCCGGGATTTCGAATGTCTGGAAGGTCCCGGTCGCACGCCCTACTTTGGTACGTAGAAAAAAACCAACGAAAACACAAACTTCGCTTTCGGAATCCGAGCGATGGGAAAATGTGAGGGATGCTTTCGTCCTCAGTCGCACGGCTACCCTCGAATTGCAAGACAAACGAGTTGTGATCATTGATGATGTGCTGACGACCGGCGCTACGATTGCGAGCATTGCTAGCTTGCTTCAGGATGCAGGAATCACGTCCATTCACATCATGACGCTTTCATGTCCACCGGATCTCGATGACCTAACCTAACCTCATAAAAAAAACGCTCTTGCATTTCTGCAAGAGCGTTTTCCAATAAAACCAAAGGAATTCCTAAACTCCTCGTATTCTTCTTACTTCGAGAGCACCATGCGGCGCGTCTCGGTGAAGCTGCCTGCCTTCAATGTGTAGAAGTAGGTGCCGGAAGGAAGCTCCGAAGCATCAAACTTCACACTGTGCTCGCCAGCCTTCTGAGTTGAATTCACAACTGTTGCGACTTCCATACCGAGTGCATTGTAAACCTTCAAAGAAACTTTGCTCAGTACTGGAAGAGCGTAGTTGATCTCTGTCGAAGGGTTGAATGGGTTTGGATAGTTCTGCGCAAGTCTATAAGCTGCCGGCTGTGCACTCGATTCGACAACACCTGCTGTCGGGTCTGAGAGATAAGCCGTCATCAACATGTTTGGATAAAAATGCTGAGTCGGATCGGCAACTGTGTAATAACGACCTGCCATGTAATAATCGAAGTAATGCTTCTGATCCTGTGGAAGCGCCACGTAGAGGCAGCGATCCATCGTCGAATCAACCGCGCGCTGATCACTGATGTTTGCATCAAAGGTGAATTCGACGCTATTCATCGTGGGTTCTGCGCCACCTTTGTCAACAAAGATGCAGAAATTATGGTCTTTTGCTGCTAGCAACTTGTGCTTGAAGCTAACGGTGATCGTTTGGTACTGATGCTGAACTAACTGTTCCGCTGGATACGAAATGCTCGCCAATGCCGTCGTCCCAAGATCCACACCCGGAAGCGTTGAACCATTGTTCAACGTGATCTCGGAGACATGCGTCGCGATTACGCTTAGATGGTTCGTTCCATCAACAGGCACGCTGTCAATTCCGACCATGAACTGGACACTATCCAAATACGCTTTGGTGAGTGTTGTCGTAAAGCGCATTGCGTACCCATGCGTATAGAAGACAGTCGAATCAGCGTGCGAAGCATCGTTGTAAAGATAAAAGCTGTCGTTCTGAGGAAACACCTGGAAAAAGTTATCCGTCGTGTCACCAAAGTAAGAAAGCGGCTCGACCTTCGTCAATGCATTAAGCGGAGTAGCTCCGCCCTTGACGAAAACCAACGAAGTTGGGGCAGTTGGTGTGTAAACGGAAGGAAGCGCACTTGGTACGGTCTTCGAAACCCCTTTTTGTGGCGCCAAAAGTTGAGCATGACTGGAGCCTGCGCCAATAAGAATAGCTGAGCAGACAAATAACGCTATAGCAATATGTTTCATATCTGATAAGTTAACCTGAAATACCTCATGAAGCCAATCTTCAAGCGACACACATTTCCGCATGATAGGGTCTGGAGCGCGGTAATGCGTTTTCACTAAAAACCTGTTTAATGCAAATAGTTGCTATCGTACCGCTACTTTTTTCCTCTTGTCGGGTTAAAAGTGTAGAAAGCATGAGCAATAGCTCCCATAGTAATAACGCAATATGTGGCCAAGGTTACTGAGAAATTGCAACTTTTCCATAGATATTCTGCCTTCTTTTTACGGTGCGATAGGCTCATTTTGTCAAATCGCGTATCCGGAATCGCCGCTTCTGCATTACATCAAGCTGTTTCTATGATCGCTGGTCAATTCCTCTTCAAAAAGCTTCCTACAGCTAAGCCGTTTTTGTTCGGTATCCTTGCTATCTGTTCAACGCTTGGGCACCCGAGGTTGTCAAGAGCGCAATCTCGCAACCTTGCCGCAACCGAATTAACAGTTCTCGAAAGGTCAGGTGGCAGCCTGCATTTGGCGATGTCCCACCCTGATGGCACGCCCTATATACTTATCGCAAATACCGACGAGACGAATCCTATACTGGAATGGGGTCCGGCCGGAATATCAGAACAAGGGATTTCTGAAGCTGCGAAAAAATACATCTCTCAGATTGCACTTCCGGTTTTGGGCATCCCATCGAGTGCAACGCTATGCGGAGTTTCTGCCGACCTCGTTGACAATGTCTGGCATATCAGGACCAGAATCGCCTTTGATGGAATCGAGGTCAGGGAACGCACAATCAACCTCGAGATTGGGGCGCTTAATGGTAAGGTGATGATGCTCCTATCAAATCTTCCAACGAGAGAACCGAACACTCGGACTCCATCGCTTTCGTTGTCAGAGGCCACAAAGAACTGTTCTAACTATTTTATTCAACAGGATCTCACTGCGACTATTCAAAGCGCGCCTAAACTTGTCATCGTGTCGAATGAGGAAGCGGGATCTTTGACGCTTTGCTATGAAGCCCTATGTGTTGTAAACGCTTCCGACCACCATCCATGGCGCATTACGATCGATGCAACCAGTGGTGCGCTCATTGAAGCAAAGGATCTTCTGGAGTATGAAGCGTTGCCAACTCCACCACCACCCCCTCCTACAACCGCTGCAGGAAGAATCTTCGCGAAGGTGCAACTTCAATCGGCTTATGATTCGCTCACGACGGTGCCGCTTCCAAGTACATTCGTTACCGTGAATGGCAAGCAAGCAATCACCGATTCACTTGGTTATTGGTCGATTCCGAATTTGTCACCTCCCTTTACGTTCTCGACCAACTTTTCCGGTCCGTATCATTATGCATCGAGGGGCGACGGTGGCATCAATGGCCTCATCACGCAGCAAGTAACCGAGTTTCCGATCACGACGATCTGGACCGATGCAAATTCCGATATTGCCGAGCGTGACGCGTATCGTGACGTTGCGTATGCGCACAATTACGTTCGTACGCTTGACCCCGCGCTTACCAAACTCGACGATATATTACTGGTGAATGTCAATCTTGATCAAACCTGCAATGCATTTTACAACTCGACAAACATATCGCTTAATTTTTTCAAAGCCGGAGGAAGCCGTGGCTGCTCGAACACCGGACAAATTTCCGATGTGGTCTATCACGAGTTCGGGCACCGCGTTACCGACGCGCGATATACGCAACACGGCGGTCTAACTATTGTTGATGGCTCGCTCGGCGAAGGCTTTGCCGATCTGAATAGCGCGTTCATGCGCGACGATCCACGTATCGGCATCGGCTTCTTCGCCGTTGGCTCGACGCTGCGTAATTGCAACAATACGAACAAATGGCCCACGGATGTGAACGCCGACATTCACATCACAGGTGAGATCATCAGCGGTGCCGTTTGGGATCTCCGAAAATTGATCGGTCACGATACGGCAGAGCGACTATTCCATATGATGGGTTATCACAATCCTGATGGAACCGGTTCACTGACCGCCGCGGCAATGCAAGCTGCATTCGTAAGTGTGCTTATGGCGTTTCTTGTGACAGATGACGACGATAACAATCTCGCCAACGGGACTCCGCACGCCGCTCAAATTCTCAAGGCATTTGGCTTGCACAATATTGGACTC
>JBDTCS010000288.1:0-7721 GCA_039923455.1 Kapaibacterium sp. (SeqCode)
AACTCGTGCACAAGCAAGTCTTGGGATAGCCGCAGGTGTCGAAGGTTATATGGCCGGATTGGTGTTGAGCGATTTGGCTCACTCAACTACAGAAGGATTTGCTGGAATCTCAACCGTCATTAGCATCGGAGATCTTGCTGCCATGTATTCGATCGCCGGGTCCACTCAGATGAGCGAAGGTAAAGCCGTGCTGATGGGTGGCGCTGGCCTCGATGGAATGCTCGATGGTTATGCCATCGGTGGATTAATCGACAATTCTTCTGAACTTAATGGAGCAAAGGAGGGAGGCATTATTCTCGGTCACGTTGTTGGATATATCGCAGGGAATGCCATCGCCAACAGAGCGAACTACACATCGGGTGATGCTTCAGGTATAAATTTACTCGCGAACCTTGGGTATCTCACGGGCCTGGTTAACGTCGGCCTCGCGAACACAGATATTGACATACTTCGCAATCAGCCAGCTTTCGTCTCTGCACTCGTTGGTAACGTAGCCGGATATTATATCGGTAGCAATTTGCTTCGCAACTACTCACTTACAAACGCTGAAGGTACGTATCTCGGGCTTGGAGTTGCCGGCGGAGCATTGATTGGCTTTGGCATTGGCTTCCTCGCTGATTCCAAAACCGAGACTCCGGTTGTAACCTCACTGCTTGCAACGGTAGGAGCGATTGGCGGTTTCGCGGGAGTGCTTTTGTCCATACAGAAGTCTCCAGTCTCTTCGGATCATAGCGAACTCAAAGTGAACGTGAATCCGGCAGGCCTACTCGGCGCGCTCAATCCATCGTATAGGTCGAATAGCTCGATCATTGATTTTCAGTACCGTTGGTGATCCGTTTGGTGATGACACTCGGGCAGAATTCAAAGAGGCAAGACATTGCGAGACGTCCGGATCCTGCTATGCTGAAGAACAGCTGCGCTGCCGATAAATTATTGAGTGAAGGGGAGACCCGTGCAAATTCTTAAACCAATCGTATTTATCATTGGAATAGTTGTTGCGCGCTATGTGGTGCTCATGAGCGCAGCTCCTCCAAGCATTAGCGAACCTCGGTAGCCGCATCCCTTTAGGGTGCGTGCTGGGGTTGGCGAACTGTTGGGGAAACAGCGAGATGTTCGGCTCGCGTCATTTCCAGTTTTACCTTGATGTTGCCCGCGCATCCTATGCTTTACTAAGCTTATCTTTCTAGCCGCACCGTGCACCCTAAAGGGATGCGGATACCGTTGGTTAACTTCTATCACTTTGACCCAGCCGGATTTCCTTCTTCCTCGTTAATTCATTTCTGAAGCTGTTCGGTCTCCAGAAGGTATATTGTTGGTATAACAGCAGCCTGATAAACTAATCCATACTAATAGAAGCCCGACGTTATGCAAAACAACAAGACAATCTTTGTTACCGGTGTAACGGGAAATCAGGGCGGAGCTGTTGCGCGGAATTTGATTGCGAGTGGATTTGCGGTGAGGGGACTCACGCGAAGCATCGCATCCGAAAAAGCGCACATGCTGAGCAATCTTGGAGTGAAACTTGTGCAGGGCGATCTCGACAGACCAGATTCCTATCGCGAGTATCTCGAAGGTGTCGATGGAGTGTTTAGTGTTCAGTCATTCGATAACGGCGTTGAGAAAGAAATCAAGGAGGGCATCGCACTCGCCGAGCTTTCACTTCAGATGAGAGTGCCGCATTTTATTTACTCTTCGACGGCCGGGTGTGATCTCAACAGCGGAATTCCGCATTGGGAGAGTAAGTTCAAGATCGAGAATCACGTAAGAGAGCTTGGACTGCCCTACACAATACTTCGCCCGACCTCGCTCTTCGAAAACTATTTGATACCCCAACCAAGAAAGCAACTCCTCAAGGGTAAGCTTATTAGTCCTATTGATAAAGAGGTCGTTCAACTTCTCGTTGCTTCGGAGGATATCGGACGCGTTGCAGCAAAGATTCTTATGTCACCGGAGGAATATCGTGCGAGAACTCTCACGTTAGCAAGCGAAGTGCTGGACCTGAGCCAGATCGCACAGATATTTTCGCAGACGATGCATAGAGAAATAAGAGTAGGGAAGTTGCCAGCATTCATCACACGTCTTGTAATGGGTAAGAACCTCTACGCGATGTTTCAGTGGATTAATACGGAGGGAGCGGCACTCGAAAGACTGACGATCGATCACGATGTATTGACAAAGCAGCTATCACTTGCCGAATGGAGTGCGCTGCATTTTAAACCTGTATGACAATACCCATAATTCTTTATACCGTTTTTCTATTCCTTGCGATATTCGTTGCGGGCGGCATGGTAACATTGCAGCTTCAGCATTACAACCTCTATTATCTGGTTGGGAGAGACAATTTTAAAGCCTACATCGCCGGCAATAACAAATCCGCAGCAATTCCCTCTATCATTCCTGCGATGCTACTACTAATCGTAAGCATTGTGTTGGTATTTGAACGACCAACATTTATGCCGATGATTTGGGCGATGTTCGCACTGGCACTAAATCTTGTCGCATTGGCCTCCAGCTTCATCTGGCAACGCAAGCTTCAGGATGAGATGACTCGCGTCGGGTATAACGAAGATAAGGCATTGCTGCTATTGCGAACAAATTGGATTCGCACAGTTGCCTTTCTACTCCAGGCCGCGATGGCCGCGGGTATTGTTATGGGCGCCGTCGGGAAATAGCCTAGGGGAAGTGACACGATTTTCTACTGAGGTGGATGTGGAAATTGAGCGCAAGACCACTACTCATATTCGAGAAGACAAGCCCATCAAATTTTCTAAGCGACTGAGTGCCCCAAAATTTCTTGCACGAAATTGATTCGTATTGGATAGTCGCACTCTCGTGAATCAGATTTTTCGAAACATGAAAGCGGGTTTACTCGTTTAAAGAAAAAGCAACTCCAAGTTTCGAATCTCCCAACCTCCTCCACTACTTATTTTCAACAAATCCGAAGGGTAAAGAAAAAGCCCCAACCACTAAGTGGCCGGGGCTTCTAACGAGAACTAAAACAATTTGATCGGGAGTCTCGTCGGGCTCCATCGAACCGCTTATGCTGCTGGTACTTCCTTCTTGGCGTTGCGCTCTGCGATCGACTTCGCAAACTTCCTCTGGAAGCGCTCAACGCGTCCTGCGGTGTCAACGAGCTTCTGCTTGCCGGTGAAGAAAGGGTGGCAGTTCGCACAAATTTCCAAACGAAGCATTTCGCCTGAAGTTGTGGAACGCGTTTCGAACTCAGTGTTGCAACCGGCGCAATGCACGGTTACGGTATGATAATGCGGATGGATGTCTTTCTTCATGATTTTCCTTTCGTTGTGGCGCTGACGGATTGTGCCGTACGCCGATGAAAAGCGTCTAACAGGTATTGTACCTCACGCGTTCCGAGAAACCTTGATTTGACGCGGTTTCCAGGGCAGCGTATCTAATTAGACGCAAGTGAGTGCTAAATGTTTCGAATACGTAATATCTCTATTCCGGTTGAATAAGAAACTTGCCGTTCTCCATGATCTTTTGTTCATCGATCCAAATGTCGAACGCACGACCAACGACATCGATGTGCGTGCCGGAAGTCCACTTTGCACCGGTGTGTTCACAATACGGATAACCGAATGCGATATGCATACCCGGAATTTTTTCGTCTTGCAGAATCAGTCCGCGAATATCTTCGACGCCGATATTCGTACCGATCGCAAATTCGCCAACGCGGTCCGAGTTCTCATCGCGATGTGTGTATTCGAGAAATTCCTCGAGGAGTGCTTTGTTGTCGCACTCGCAATGTGTGATCCGCGAGTCGGTGATATGAATCGTAAGCGGTGTATTTTTCAGATCGCCGTATTTCGCGCAGAGATAATCACCGACGACTCCATCGACAACATACACGCCATCGACACGCTCGGGACACGTGAGCACTTCGCCACCTGGAAGATTGCCCCACTTCTCGCGACTGATGATCCCGCTCGTCTTGAGCCACTTGAGTTCTTTGGAAAATGTTGCTTCGATGCGCGTGCCGGCTTTCGAATGAGCAACGATCTTCTTCGCTTCTTTTGCCATGTTCCACACGCGCTTGCTGATCGCATCGACGGCCAAGAAATCTGCCTGCATCCCTTCGAGCATGATCTGCGGATTGATGTTGACCATGTGCGCATGTCGAGGCTTCACACGATTGACGACACGCATCATTTCTTTACGAGTCTCGAGTTCATTCTCGAGCGCTTGCATGCAATAGATAGAAACGTCGGCGTGGCCGAGATCTTCGAGAATCTCATTCGGCATGTGCGTCAGTGGACGCTTCGCAAAATCTTCGACAACAAAAGTGTTTACCGACTGCGTGATCTTTTTGACCTCATGATAAAGACTCGCGGCGATCTCTTTAGTCTCTTCGTCGGTGATCAGCGTGACGTGCTCATTCGGCTGCACATTCAGGCATACACGAATAGCATTTTCTGCTGCGTGTGTATACCTTGGGTCGAACGAGATAGTCTCGAGCGAAGTAATCTTTTGCGTATCAACCATAAGAATTCGTCAGAATGATCAGAAACAGGCAGTTTGCCCCGAAGTTGCAACACTATACCACAACACTTTGGAGGGTGCCCAACAAGGGCAGCGTGGGGATAGCTCCCTATGCACGAAGGGTTTCGAGTGGCTGATCGGTATCGGTTTCTACTTCCTAGGCGGGCTTTTTATTGAATCGGAAAAGTCTTCGTTCACGGTCCTGGATAACGCTCAGAAATACAACGCATCAGATCAACGTATTGCAGTTGTCTATCGAAGTCAGAATGCGATCAAACTTTATCGTGCAAACCAAAAAGAACAAATGCATCGTAGAGTTTTCGAATCTCTGGAGAAACGTTAGCAAGTGCTTTTTGATGACGACGGATCGTCGCGAGATCTTTGCGTGCGATCGGTCCCGTCAAAACATTCTTTGCCGAATCTTGCAGAACATTTCGAACCGAATTTAGCATCAGCGGCGCAATCGCTTTTTTGATTCGCTTCGGTGCGATGCCAAGTTGCGCAGAAAGTGCTTCGACGACACCACCAAGCAACGTAGTGAAATTACCGGCGAATACAAGAATTGCGTGATAGAGGGGTAATGCATCGTCACTCAGCCTAAGCAGATCATTCGCTTGAAGCGCCTTCGTAAAGTTTCTGGCCCATTTGATCGCTCCAGAATCCTTCGATGCAGCCATGAATGTGATGTTGCTTAGCAAGTTTGCATCCACCTTTGGAAATGATTGTATCGGGTGCAGCGTCAAACGGAGCAAGTCTTTTCGTTTTGGCAGAATGGAACTTGGGAGCGATCCCGCCGTATGCACGATCAATCGAAGATTTGGCCCGGCTACCTGTACGGCAAGCTTGGAGGTCGTCGCGATAGCCGCATCTCGGCTCGCAATTATGATAACCTCCGGCCCATCAACGCCAGAAAGCTTGCGAAAATTGGCAGAGCGAGCGCTAAGAAAGCTATGCAACCGATAGCCCGGAAGCCCGTCAGATAGGCGTTTGGCAAGCGAACCGCCTACGCGACCCTTGCCAATTATGGCAACGGAGCACACTTTTTCGAGACGCGTTTTTTTGCTAAGTTTTTGCACAGATCTTTCGGACGAGCGGCACTTCCCATCGGAGGCCGATTACTTTCGTAAATTTGCATAACGAATTCACATCAAATTTACGGACGGGGCTGGCGCAAAGGCCAAAACCCAACACTGCTCAAGAAAATTATCGTATGGCTATTAAGATTGGAATCAACGGTTTTGGTCGCATCGGCAGGCTCGTGTTTCGTCGCGCGATGGAACTCGGACATTACGAGTTCGTTGCCATCAATGATCTTACGGACGCAAAGACGCTCGCGCATTTGCTCAAGTATGATTCGGTGCACGGCAAGTTCAATGGATCGGTGCACGTCGATGGTAGCGATCTGATTGTCAACGGTGAACGCATCAAGATCACTGCCGAACGCGATCCTTCAAATTTGAAATGGGGCGAGCTTGGCGCTGAGATTGTGATCGAATCAACCGGACACTTTGCTTCACGCGCGGGTTGCGAAAAGCATCTTGCTGCGGGTGCGAAGAAAGTGATTCTCACGGTGCCGGCCAAAGATGCTATCGACGCAATGGTTGTGCTTGGTGTTAATGATTCTATTCTCAAGGCCGAAGACAAGATTGTTTCGAATGCCTCCTGCACGACGAACTGTCTTGCACCGATGGTAAAGGTTTTGCAAGATGCGTTTGGGATAGAGCAAGGCTTCATGACTACCGTGCATGCGTATACAAACGATCAGCACATTCTCGATCTACCGCATGCGGATCTTAGACGCACACGCGCTGCTGCGATTAATATTATTCCAACATCGACAGGCGCAGCTCGTGCGATCGGACAGATCCTACCCGAATTGAAGGGCAAACTCGACGGCATCTCCTTGCGCGTTCCGGTGCCAACAGGTTCGATCACCGATTTTGTCGCGACACTGAAAGTTGAAACGACTGTCGATGCAGTCAATGCAAAATTCCGTGAAGCCGCGAACAACGGTCCACTAAAAGGAATTTTGGAATACACCGAGGACCCAATCGTCTCGACCGACATAGTTGACAATCCATCCTCTTGCATTTTCGATTCACTCTCCACGATGGTGATCGGCAAGCAAGTCAAGGTGCTCGGATGGTATGATAACGAATGGGGTTACTCCTGCCGCGTTGTGGACTTGATGTCGCGAATGAGTTCGTTCTAATTTTTTCGCAAGTTGTCGTAGCGCGCAATCCGTTTCGACAGTGAAACGGATTGCGTTTTGTTTTCTTCACGTTTTGTTTTGTCAGGCTCGGTTTACTAAAAAGAATGCCATCATCCCGCAAGCGCATCGCGATCGTGACGCAGGATCCTACCCATCGTGGTGGGGTGCTAAGGCTTGTACATTTTATGTATGATCGCGCTATTGCTGCAGGACTTGAGCCGCATGTGCTCCACTATGCTTCGTATCGTGCGCATCCGGGTTTGCACGTTTCGTTCGTGAATACCTTGCGTGGAAAGTTTAGTGTGGTGCCGAAGAAAGAAGATTACAAATTCGAAGGTATGAACGTCACTGCGATCGGCTCTGCGTTGCCGGAGTGGGAGCCACAACGCATCGCACCGAATATGCTTTGGCGTAACACACTGCGTGATTTCGATGCCGCAATGCTCGTAACCGGTTCGGGACATATCGGACTTCCGATTGTCGAGGCCGGAAAGCAATTTGTAGCATGGATATCTTCGACGGTCGAGCACGACAGACGAAAGCGATTGAGTGAATCGCGTGATCTTGCAACGACGGTTGAGAAACTCGGCCTTCGACAAGTAAAAGATGCCGAACAAATAGTATTGAATGGTGCGAAGCGATTGCTTGCCGTCAGCAACGATACGGAAAGTTCGATTCGGCATCTCGTCGCCGGGCTTCCGATTGAGGTGTGGCCGTTTCCGATCGATACAAAAAAATTCAATAGCACCGGTCCGCCAAGTCTTTCAGAACCGCAGCGTATTCTTTTTGTCGGCAGAGCGGGTGATCCTCGGAAACAATTCGGTTTGTTCGCTCAAGTGATGCATGAGCTCTCAAGAGTCATGGCGCCGAATACTTTTCGTCCGACGCTTGTGTCGGCAATGGAAGTCCCTGCAGACATTCGAACTACCTATCCGAATGTCATGCGCGATCTCGAAATCTTCGAGCACGTCACAGAAGAAGAGTTGATCGGACTCTATCGCGCATCAACGGC
>JBDTCS010000289.1:0-14630 GCA_039923455.1 Kapaibacterium sp. (SeqCode)
AGGCAAGCGCAAGACCGCGAGGGGGCACAACGGAAATTGGGAGATCCATGTCTGTTTCGTACGGGTAGGACAAGTGCACATACGACCACAGCAAAACTGCGATGAAGAGCGATCCGATCAGTATTCCGATTCTGCGTCCCAGTCCCAAGTTCGTTGTGCGCTAAGCGTTCGATCGGTGTTGCATGATGTGCAATGCAGATGTTAGCTTGGAAGCATCGCTTGACCAAGTGAAGATCGCGCCTCTGTCGTTCGAATGCGCTCTTCCAAAGTTTTCATCAACTGCAAAAGCTCTGCACGATTTGCTCGTGAGATCGCGCGACCAACGATCGGAAAATCTGGCAACATGCGCGCATACTTTCGCAACTCGACCACACTTAGCGCTTCAAGCTCCAAAAGAGTCTTCGTTTGAAAATCGGTGGTGGACTTTACTTTTCGCATCACAGGTCTCCTCGTGACGGTCGTTTCAAAAGGATGCTCGGTCGCAGTCTGCTTCGGATACGATTCGGAACGAGCTGCTTGAACGTGCGTCGCAGACGGTGTGGCTTTCTCTGCTGTACTCGTAAGCTTCCCGCCGAACGAGGCTCCCATCACTGAGCGGATCAGCATTTCCATCGTTGCGATATTGGGCCGAGCAAAAAATGCGCTCTCTTCTACGAGGCCTTCGGCTTTCATCATTTGGAGTGCGTGTTGCACTTCCGCAAGTGGTCCGGCAATGATCGTAGTGATCGAACCCGCGGCATTCACAGGGCTCACAGCAACGACGCGCGATCTCGTTTCTTGGCCGAGACGTTGCACAAGTCGCGCAGCGGCCATGAAGCCGAGCGATTCCACTATCGCGACGCTCTCTTCTGCTTCTAAGACGATACTGGTTTCCATAGGGCGTACAAATGAGGTTCACAAGTTACGAAAGCTAACACAAAGCGGGCATTGCGAGTTGCGGTTTTGGGTTCATTCTCATCGCATTTATTAAACTTTGTTCGACTCAATCCCCTTCGCTTTCTTAATCCTCATCGACGTCTTCGCCTGTCAACTTCGTATGAATCTTCGCGATAAGATTACTTGAAAATCCGCGAGAGGCAAGAAAGGCGTAAAGTTTTTGTTTGCGTTTTCGGGGTTCCTCTCGTTCCAATCTGGGCCAACGCTTCATCGCAGCTGCGAGAGCTCGATCTTCGTCCGATTCATCGACAGTCAGTGTTGCAAGTGTCTGCTCGATCACCTCTTTGCCGATTCCTTTTTGTGTGAGTTCGTAGCCGAGTTGCTTTGCGGAAATTTTCTTACGCATCAAGCGATCATGCAGATAGGCTTTTGCCCACGCTGCATCGTCAACAAGATTATAATCCCGTAAAAACTCCATGACGCGCTCGATGATCGAATCCGGAATTTCCTCTTTGACCAGCCGGACACGGATCTCTTTCTCACTTCGTGCTCGACGATTCACGTAGGACATCGCGATTCGCTTCGCCGATATCCAATAATCGAAGTCGATTATTTTGTCGTGGAGTTCCTCGTCGATGTAGTCCCCTTTGCGAAGTCGGAATTCCTCGATGGTCTGCTCGTTTACGCCAAAAGCAAAAACCTCCTCGACAAAAAGCGATGCCCGCTCTTTGTCCTTTTTCTGCCGAACGATGGAGGTTATTTTGCCGATCATTATTCACTTCAACGAAACACTTCTATTCAACCATAGTCTTCTTTACAACCATAGTCTTCTTTACAACCATAGTTTTCTCTACAACGACGAAGGCATCCGCTCGCGAATCGAACGGATGCCTTTCTGTAATATTACGCAGATTGCCCCTTCACGGAGTTCGAAAATTAGGCTGTCGCCTTTTGCTTGCGTGCAGGCTTTTCCTCACCGACGGCACCGCCGGCCGAAACGCTACCGTTCGTGGTAAGCGGGGGTGTGTCGATCGTAATCCCGAGCTTTGCACGAACCAGACGCTCTACATTTTCGAAAGCTTCCGGATTTTCCTTCAAATAGGTTTTCACCGAATCGCGACCCTGACCAATTCGCTCACCGGCGAATGAGAACCAAGAGCCTGCCTTCTGAATGATGTCATGCTCAATGCCGACATCGATCATATCGCCCATCTTCGAAATGCCCTCGTTATAGAGCACATCAAACTCGACCTCACGGAAAGGAGGAGCAAGTTTATTCTTGACCACTTTCACGCGCACGCGATTGCCGATGAGTTCGGTGCCATCTTTGATCACGTCGCGACGACGAATATCGAGTCGGATCGATGCATAGAACTTGAGTGCATTACCACCGGTAGTCGTCTCGGGATTGCCGTAGAGCACGCCGATCTTCGAGCGAAGTTGATTTGTAAAGATTACTGTCGTGCCCGACTTTCCGATCACCGCTGTAATCTTGCGCATTGCCTGCGACATCAGTCTTGCATGCGAACCCATTTGTGCATCACCCATCTCTCCTTCGATCTCCGCACGAGGCGTTAGCGCTGCAACCGAATCGACGATGATCACATCGAGCGCTGCCGAACGTACGAGCTGCTCCAAAATATCTAGCGCCTGCTCACCAAACTCCGGCTGCGAAAGAATCAGCTCTTCCGTGTTCACACCGAGTCGCTTCGCATAGGTAACATCGAGCGCATGCTCTGTATCAATAAACGCAGCGTTGCCGCCACGCTTTTGTGCTTCGGCAATAATGTGCAAGCACAGTGTGGTTTTGCCGGATGATTCGGGGCCGTAGATCTCGACGATACGCCCGCGTGGCACACCACCAATTCCGATCGCAGCATCCAGCGAGAGCGAGCCCGTCGGAATCACTTCCACTTTGACGTGCGGCGCATCGCCTAAACGCATGACAGAACCTTTGCCGTGATTCTTCTCGATCGCTTCCATCGCAACTTGCAGCGCCTTTTTCCTGGCCTCGATAGTGGTGTGATCCATGGCTCTAATATGTATTCGTTTGAATGAAGATGGACTTGGACTAGCATAGGTGCCTATAACGGCACCCCATCCTAACGCTTAGAATTCCGAGTTGAATTCCCACAAATTTAGAAAAGTTTTGGGTTCCAGACCAACAAAACGGCTATTTTGAGCCATTTCGTGGTTGAAGGTACCAGCCCGCAATAATAAAATGCTGGCACAAATCTATATTTGTAATAATTGGTATTGCTTCTGCTCTTGTTCGCTCTTCCAAATTAGCCTTAGCAAAAGCAACATTGAATCATTTGTCCATGATCCTTATGAAGCAGCATTTTTTGCGCGTTGTTCTGCTCGTGCTTTCGCTGAGTGTTTTTAGCAATTCAAATATACGCGCTCAATTCGGGCCTGGTGGTGTATATGTCGGGCCGGAACTTGGTGCTGGTGTAACCGGTGGGGTGCCCGCATTCGGAATTCATGCCGAGATCCCGATCGTAGGACAAGGTAAGATCGGCACCGGCACCGTCGGACTTGCATTACGAGTAAATTATTGGAAGTGGGAAGCTGAACCCGTGAATGCAAATCCGGACTATCACTTTACTTATACTTACATCCCAGCGGTCGCGTTTATCAACTACCATTTTATTCTAGGCAATCATACGCTCGACCCATACGTAGGAATTGGTGCGGGTTACCAAGTTATCACCTGGGTGTGGCACGGATTGCTCGATGGAAAAATTTGGGTCCCGAATACGAGTGGATTGATAATCGCAGGGCAAGTCGGTGCACGATATTTCTTTTCTCCTACGTTCGCGCTACTCATGAACTTCGGATTCGGGCTCGCGAATGTTGGAATTGGTGCAGACTTCAGGCTTTGATCGCTTTTGATCGTACGCGGAAAAACGTAGAGATACAATAGGGATAGAGCAAGGGTATCGCAGGATAAAAATATCGCGGCTCGACATTCGTCATCAGATGTGTGCCGATGAAATAGCAGAGCAAGAGTAAGATCATCACATGCGCATCACGGGAGACGTGCCAAGCCCGCACGAATCCGACCATAGCGAGCAGGATCAAAAGCCAACCGAGCATCGGAGAGAGAAATCTCGTGATGGTTTCGATCGGTCGATCACTAAACATGGTGATATACTTTCCCGGAAATCGCTGTGAGAGATCATCCGACGCCTTCGCAAAATTCACCGAGTCGGAAAAATAGAGTCCCCGTACCGTAAACATAAGCGGAATGCGTCGAAGCACCACCGTCGCATAAAACCACGGATGATGCTTGATCGTATCGACGGCAACTTGAAAAAGCCTCGCGTCATTTTGCTTTCCGTGCGGATAGAACAGCTGCTTCGTATTCAGCACGTTATGCGCGACACGGTCATCGGCGTAGGTGGTGCCGAGTGTATCACCGAACTGGCTAATCCCCTCATACATCGTTGTTCCACTGCCCAGATTGAGTGGTACGATCTCACCGCTTAGCGCATAATTCTTCACGGTGTTGATACCAATCCCAACTGCAACAAGTCCGCCCAGAATCACACACGCGAGTATGACTTTTTTCGGACGCATGAAGAACAATCCGAACGGCAAAAGAAAAAGTGGAAAGAGCACTAAGTCAGGACGCAGATAGATCGAGCCTGCGAGCAACAATCCGGCATAGATAATATACTTTGTTTCCTTCGTAAGAAAGAACCGCGTCAACTCCAGCGCAAAACCGAGCATGATCAGTGTTGTGAACGCGTCCGGAAGAAGTGCGATCTCGAAGCGAGCCTGATTGGGCCAAACGGCGGCAAGAATTCCTGACCAATATGCGATATGCTCCGACTTCGGGTGATTCGAAAAGATGACTTGCGCCAACTTGTACACCAAGACAGCACTAAACCCCATAATGATCGCTTGGCCGATCTGAAACGCAACGGGACTCATTCCAGCGATTAATCCGATGAAGGCAAAGTAGAGCACGTATCCTACCGGTCTACCAATGAATGGGAGATATTCCATCTGTACATTGCCGGAGTTGAAGGGTGCGACATCAACATACGCTGTTAATCCGTGACCTTGCAACAAGTTGCTCGCAGCATCAATATATTCATGCGTGATTCCTCCATAATAATTGGCACCGGGAAATAGCAAGACAAAGAGCAAACGCACGGCAACTGCGATCACGAAGAGTTGGAACTTCGTATCGGAGATAATTCGCATGAGGGAAAGAGACATGCTGCGTTTAGAAGCCGGTGGTGTCATCACCGGTGCGCCCTTTGATGCGATTGACGACAAATCCTTTTGCCTCCATCGCCCTACTTAGAATTCCACGAGCGGAAATTTCCAGCTCGCTACGCATTGCAAAGAAAGTAAATAGCCCTAAGGCGGTCGTCGAGATGAGCACCGTCAGAGCTGCACCCATGGAGTGCATACTTGGTACGAGCAGAAAGTTTAGGACGAAGAACAAAATTGTCGCACTCAGCACGGCAAGGAATAAGCTTCGTGCTTTGCCGATACCGATCAAGACGTTCGTCGCGACCAGTGAGAGTGGCATCGTAAATCCGGAGAGCATCAATATCTGAAAGATCGGTGCCGCCGCATCGTACTTCCCATTGTACATAATATGGAAGAGCGGATTTGCAATCACGACGAGCACGAGCGATACCGGAATAAGCGCAGCGAATGCCATAAATAATAGCTTCTCGATCAGCGCAGAAAGTCCTTTCATGTTCTGAGATGTGTAGAGCCTCGAACTCACAGGTACAATAAGAAGCGTCGCGCCTTCTCGCGCTGCGTCGAGAAAACGGAAGATCGTTTTGGCGGCACCGAATATTCCCGCCTCGACAGGTCCCCAGAACATCGTGACAAAAAGCGCATCCGACCACTGTTGCAGCGTCAGAAGCGTGCTCGTTCCGGCCTGATATTTTGCAAAGGAAAGTAAGCGTCCATACTCCCATCTGGGTACACTGAAGAGTGGCATGCGAAGATAACCGTCGCGGCAAAAGATGAATGCAACCATACTCGAAATCGTCGCGCCCAGCATATTGATCTTCAGAAAATCGGTAGCAGTGTGCATCAACCCAAACACGTTCGCGAGCACCGTGATGACAATGATCGAACCGAAAAAGGATAGATCAACCCAAAATATCGCACGAATGCGATACGAAACTTGTAAGTAGCGAATGCCGACATTCCGAAAAATTCCGAGCACAAGAAAGATCGGCATAAAAGGCAACATCGTCACCAGTTGCTTACTATTTAAGAGCGCAGCAATAGGAGCATTCAGGAGCGCAAGCGCCCCACCAAAGAGAATTAGGAATATCGTATAGAGATTAAAGCTTGCTGCAAGCACCTCGCCCATCTCGGCCTCATGCTCGCTTGCAAATTTTACCATCGGCTGAAGAAAGATCGCATCCGAAAGGACGGAGAGTATCAGAAACATCGACTGGAAGACATAAAAATCACCATACTCCGACGTTGGCAATTTATTGATCACCAGAAAAATCACCGCGAAGCCGTAGAACAGCAGCAGCGATTTATCTGCGATCGTCCAAACTCCTTTGTCTAAATGTTCCGAAATCTTCATGCGCAAATAGTATACTGCGGTACTTCGATACCCTAAATTCGGCGAAACTCCTGCAACAATGAATTCGAATAATCGTGCAATGCGGACGGTTTTTTACCCTGTGATCGCAACAACCCTTCAATCGACCACACTAAACGTGAAACCTCGCTCTTGCGTCGGATTTCTTGCTTCGGCTCGTAGCACAACCCCTTGGACCTTCACGAGGTATGAGGGAGAGTAATCGTATTTTTCCGTCCACACTTTGCCAAAGTTTCCACTGCAATCAACTAAAAGCTTTGAACCGGAGCCCGAAAGAAACACCACCGCATTTTCTGAGATGCTCTCCAGACTCCATTGTGGATCAAGATGAAAGAACCAGTTCACCAGACCAACGCTTGACCTCACCGGCCTACGAAAATCATCTCGTATCCAACACTGATTCGAAGTCACGGTGATCGTTCGATCGTGGACTTTCCGCCACTCTCCGTACACAGCCTCGACGTATAGGGATGAATCATCCAGCTTTACGCCGGTGAACTTAGCTGCCTTACGAGCTTTTTGCCAGCCGAAATTTAGCTTTTGGATTGCGCCTGTCGATGCATTGATCGTAATACCATTGTGCGCTGGGGCGCCTCTGAATTTTTTGCGTTCTTCGGGCGCTCCGTTGTAGACAAACGTCCCGGGATCAACCAGAACCGAAATACCTTTCAAAAAAAGTATCGGACTAAGTTGATCATCATGTGCATGTGAGCTAAAGCCGCTCCCTCCCATTCCAAATGCTCCGGCTCGCAAAACTACCTGACTCTGCTCCAGTCGAGCTGAAATATATTGGGACTCTGCAAAATACTGGTTTGCATCCGCAGGTGCACTGATGCCTCCGAAGATCAGACTCTCCCACATATCCCGATCGCCTTCCAGCCACAAGGCCCAACCATCATCGGCATCACCTAATCTTGCGAAGGAAGTGTCCGGCAACTTCATCGCATTCGTGAAAGCTCGCATTTTCGATAGCCGCTCGGTAAAGGCGGTACTCATCGGCTCACTGGCACACTCTGCCGTTCGGCTCACTATCTCGAAGAGATGCATGACGAAGCGATGATACCACGTTGAAGATTCTCGCGTCGCACCATCGCTAAATGTTTGATCCAGAATTTCTTTCTCGAGAATTGCACGAGCTGCGAACGAAAATTCCTTGGCCTCCGAAAAATCACAGAGCGTGCATGCGACAAACAATCCTGCTGCTTCTCCGATCAAATGATTCGAGCGTACCACTTTGTCCGTCGAAAGTTCGGCCGCAAGATACTGCACTTGTTCCCATAGCGAGCGGCGAATTTTTTCGTTCGCGGCAGTTGTAAAGCCGGCACTCGTGAGCAACGTTAAACTCGAGAGCCAACTGATCAGACGAATTCCAATCTCCAGTCCACTCGCCCAATTGATCGATTCGGCAAATGGATTGTCGTCGATCCAACTGAGCATGCGTCGTTCAATTTCATCTGCGTACCGAGCATTCTTCGTGAGCGCCGCTGCTTGCGCTACGGTCGGAAGATCCTTAAATCGATTGATCTCCCAAACGAGCTTCACATCTTTGGGTGTATCGGCCGCATGCAATAGTTGCTCAGTGTAATGTCTGGCGGGCCAATGCTTGCGCTCGATCGGATCAAAATTCCACGGACGCTCGACAGCTCGGAGTTGATACGGAAAAGTGAAGAACATATTCTCATCGGCGAGCATCCGATCGGCACTCGCAAGAATTAATGCACGATGCGCTTCGCTCTCCTTCGCGACTCCACTATTACTATTCGCAAAATTGATCGTGAGTCCATCGCTGGAGTTGCGAACACTCGCAAGCATTGCATCGTATGCATCTCGCTTCGCTCGCTTTGCACGAATCAATCGCAGCGTCCCCAGCGGGCCGATGCGAAGAATAGAACTCTTGAGTGTGGATAGGGCAGAACTCAAATCGCGATCTGATCTACGTTATAAATTGTGTGTCACAAATTCGATTCATCCCGCCAACGCACGGCCCGCCAAACCGTGCCGGGTTTATCGCGCTCCAAATGGAAGACAGCGCGACCATCAACGTGTTCGATATCTCCGGGATTGAAAGTGATGTCAAGCGAGAATGTTCGGGTAATATCAAAGCCAACGATCGAGCTGCTCGAATCTATGATGTTCCCCCACAACAGTGAGATGGCCTGCGAGTTCTGAAATAGCGCACCCGTGGTACGAACCTCTTCATCTCTCCCCCACTCCAGATCAAGTCCACGATCGTAGTTGCGATAGCTAAACGTGAAGCTCGGTGAGAGCAAACCACCATACAGCGTGGTATCGCGAAATTCATAAGCATATTTGAACGCTTGGAAATATCCTTCGATGTTTGTCGGATCCCCGAACTTCGATTGTGTGGGACCTTCATCAAGCTTTGGCGCGAAAGGATTGCATGCGCAGATCAGCAATAGCACAAGCCCGACACCGGCCAGTTCTGTCTGCGTTCTCCACAATTTGCTTCTGCGCTCCTTCATGAAGTAAGCTTGAGCTTGAGATCTGTCCAGGTCGAGCCGGATCCGATTTGTGGTGCGAGATCGGTCCAACTAATGATGCGCCACTCTTTGCCGCCTTGATCCGTCGTGACGAATGCTGTCTGGAAGATCATCGTGCCACTAACACTCGCCGGCAAGACCGACGATCCGTCGAGCGGAAGTATGAGCGAGTACTGGGTTGTGATCGTCCCACTCGAAGAATTCGGTTGATAGAATTGCGGTTGACCGATAAATTGCAGCGTCACTTTTTTCGACTGCGTTAGTGCACTTCGAAGCTTGGTTATATAATTGCGCTCGGACTCCACAGTCCAATTCGCAAACAAGCTCTTATCGACGCGCGCCGGAATGAACTCATACGTTTTTTGTCCGCCCGACGAAATGCTGTCGGTACTACTGATAAATACCCGCGCATAGTTGGTGGCATCGAGAACTTGCATCGCACCTTGGAAATTTGCGAGCAGCGTGTTCAGCGAAGTTGCCGGAGTCCAAATGAATGTGCTACCAGTATCAGGAGGATTGGGTGCGCGCGTCGTGAAGAGGTCGCAACTTGCAAAGGCAAGTACGAACATCGCGATCAAGATCAGCTTACCAAAACTTCCTTTCATTTTGTCACGAACATAATTAGTCTGTTCGATTGCCCCGCTTGAAAAGGTGCACCACCGTAATTTCCGAATGTCGCAGAGAGCCTTAGCCCGCACCGCTCGAACATCGCAAGAAAATCGGATAACTGAAAGAGCCTAACGGACTCGAAGAATTCCTGGGCTTCCTCGCCGTGCCTGATTAGCAGACGCTTTTCGACTCTTCCTTTCTCGATCCAGCGCGTTTGCTCGACACGTCCGCCGTCAGGCAGCATACGCTCATCGTGCGCCACAAGATGTGTTCGAACCCAATCCGGATTTAGGAAGTCGAGTACAAACCAGCCATCGGAGTTTAGCGCACTTGCCACGCGTGCAAGCACTTCCTCGTTCTCTTCATCTAACTGAAAATACCCGAAGCTCGTAAATAGATTGAGGATCAGATCATAACCGTCACCGATCGGAAACCGCCGCATATCTTCGCGAGCAAACGTTACAGATAGCGATTCCTCTTTTGCGCAAAGCTCAGCTTTCGCAAGCAGCGTCTCAGATAGATCGACACCTGTCACCCGCTGATAGCCCCTACGTGCAAACGAAAGCGCATGACGTCCGGAGCCACACGCCAGATCGAGAACAGATCGAGTCTGATCACGACCGGTAACGCGTTCAACTAACTCAAGCATTTGCTCGGCCTCTTCGTCGTCACGGTGATCGTACACAACGGTATAGTTAGAATCTTTGAACCAATGATTATACCACATTCGGAATTCTCATAGGGTTGTTCGACCTTCGAGCGCACGGGTAAGCGTTGCATCGTCAGCGTATTCGATATCGCTGCCAATCGGTATCCCGCGGGCAATGCGCGAAACTCGGTCCACAATCGGAGTAAGCAATCGTGCGAGATACAGCGTAGTGGCTTCGCCCTCAACATTCGGATTGAGTGCAAGAATAACTTCGCGCACTCGATCATCTCCGTTCTCTGTCAATCGCATTAGCAACTCCCGAATCTTCAGATCCTCCGGACCAACACCCTCGAGTGGTGAGAGCGTCCCACAGAGCACATGATAGAGTCCGCGAAATTCATTTGTACGCTCGATCACCATAACATCGTTGGGCTCTTCGACTACGCAGATCGTAGCACGGTCTCGCTTCGGATTGCGACAGATCGGGCAGGGAATTTCCTCCGTAATATTTGCGCAGACGGGACAGATCTTGACGCGCTCTTGCAACTCCCCGATCGCACTTGCGAGATCTTGCACCTCATGTGCAGGACGCTTGAGCAAATAGAGTGCAAGGCGCTGTGCGGTCTTCCGGCCTATCGTCGGAAGTCCGGAGAGTCGTTCGATCAGCGTCTCGAGCGCCGGGGAGGTATAGAGCATCTTCTATATAGGGGTATTCTGCTATCCAATCAAAATCCCGGAATGCCCGGTGGCAAAAACGAACGAGCGGCTTCCGACATTTTCGCTTCTGATAGTGCCTTGACTTCAGCGAGTGCGCGATTCACCGCCGCAACGATCAAATCTTCGAGCATCTCAGACTCGGTTGGATCGATCACCTCTTTTTCTATCGTAATATTCACGATCTCTTGCCGTCCGTTCGCGGTGACCTTCACCATTCCACCGCCCGACTCTGCCGTCGCGGTCATACTCCCTAACTCTTCCTGCACTCTCGCGATCTCGGCTTGCATTCCTTGCAATTTACCGAGCATATTCTCCATCGAATTATCCATTGCTTTCTTACTAATTACTTTTCGCGTTACTATTCGTCAAAGGAATTCTCGATCAACACTTCACCTTCGTCGTCAATGCGAATGCGCAGCACATTCGGCCGACAACATACTTGACAATCTTCCGTGTAGGTCTGCTCTCTGCCCGCCGACTCATCGACAACCGTCTCGTTCACCTCACCACACACGGCACATTGATATGTTGCGATCATAACAACTTAACTATCCTAATATCTTAACTATGGATTGCACGAAGCACCGCTTCCGTGTCGGAAAAATTTTCGAGAATATGATCGGCACCCGCACGCTCGATTTCTTCACGAGTCGAATAGCCGGTGAGTGTGATGATAGAAGTTGCCGACATCGCCCGAGCACACTCCACGTCCCGAATACTATCACCGATGATCACAGCATCTTCTCCACTGAACGATCGACCGCCCGAAAGCTCGGACGCACGCTGCAACGCGATCGGACCCAGATCATTTCGATCTGCCGACTCCGTACCATATACGCCAAACCGAAAGAATCGTTCAAGATCATAAAGCTTTAGCTTCACTTCAGCACAGCCCGGCAAATTTCCCGTCAAGAGTGCAAGCATCATGTCAGGATTCGGTTCGAGTGCTTCGAGCAATCCAGTAACATTCGGCAAGAGCGCCATCGAATCACGATCGATAAGTCCGGCTAACTCGGTTATCACACGATCCATCGCTTCAGCTTCTTTCGCTTCCACTTCTTCGGCGCTTACTCCGGCACGTTCAGCAGTTTCGCGGATGATCCGTTTGTCCGTTTTGCCGGTGTAATCGAATCCTGCCAGCGAAATCTCCTTGCCAAAGGTACTTCGCAGCACTCCTTCAAAGATAAGGCTCGGCAACCCGCGTCGCATTTTTACAAGCGTCCCATCGATATCGAACAAGAGCAGTCGCTGTGAATTCCGAGCCATTCGTTTCCTTTTTTATGCTTAGCTGTCCGGTTACAACAGCAATCCGACACTTACCTATCCCACGTGCCCGATTTTTTGCTTCTTGTGCGAGCATATCGGGGTGCAAGCGTGCAATCACACGCTCATAACAGGTGTCACAATGGCGGTATTTGCGATTAGAATTTTTTATGCGAAGCTAAACTGCCGGTCAAAATGTTCTTTACCCGCTACGTATGTTAGGAATATTTGGCGCACAGTTTAGTGGCCGATTTTCGTCACTTTTTTCGCATATCGCCCGAATGAAGATCGCAGAGCTCGAGCAGTTCAGTCCGCTGGTCCGAGATTATGTCTCCAATTTTCAGAGTTCTTCGCTGAAGGATTTTTTCGCTCTCGCACCTGCTGAGCGCGGACCAAAGCTCGCAAAGCTCATCGAAAAAAAGGCAAGCATTTGGAACGTCGATCTAGCGAAACGCGAGACAATCGCCACGCTTCTCAGAGAGCAACACGCTTCCAACCAAACGCTCTCTGCGGCAGTAAAAGCTAATCTTGAATTGATCGGCGCGGAAAATACGCTTGCAATTGTGACAGGTCAGCAAGTTGCTTTGTTCGGCGGACCGCTTTACTCTCTTTACAAAACTGCTAGCACGATCACGCTTGCCAAGCAACTCAAATCGCTCTATCCGAAATTTAACTTTGTCCCTATTTTCTGGCTTGAAACAGAAGATCACGATTTGGAAGAAGCTTCGAGCGTAACCGTGCTCGATGCGAATCTCGATCTGAAAACGATCGTCTATGAACCGGCTCAACTCAAAGCGGCTCGAGATGGCGCGACATCCGGAATGAAAAGTTGGCGCAAACAGATCGGTCCTCTCGTGATCGAAGAAGCGGCGATGACGCAAGTGTTTGCTGAGCTTGAGGCCGCACTAACGCCAACGGAGTTTACGCCGGGGCTAATTACATCGCTCAAGGCATGTTACTTACCCGGACGCACATTCGCGCAAGCCTACGCGAGTGTGTTGCATATTTTTTTTGGTGACGATGGGCTGCTGGTGCTCGATGCAAACAATCGCACCGCTAAATCTTTGGGTGCGCCGCTATTTCAAAAAGAGTTACAAACTTCCCCTCAACTCTCCGAGCAGATCATACTCGATAGCGTTCACATGGAGGAGCACTATCACGCACAGATCAAGCCGCGTGCACTAAATTTGTTTTTGATCGAGCAAGGCGAGCGCTATCCGATTGACGAGAAGGAGCGCGCTACAAACGGTGAGCGCAGCTTTTTCTTGCAAGGCACGCGTAAATATGTTTCGCTCGCAGATCTCGAACAGATCTTGGCTACAGAGCCGGAGCGATTCAGTCCGAATGTCGTCATGCGACCGCTCTATCAAGACACGCTGCTCCCGACCGTCGCGTATGTTGGCGGCCCAGGGGAGATCGCCTACTTCGCACAACTCAGAAGCGCATACAAATGGGCAGGGATCGAGATGCCGCTTGTAGTGCCACGCATTTCCGCAATGCTTGTAGAAGATCGATTCGATAAAATTTTCGAAAAATATGGACTCACGATATCAGAAATGTTGCGAGGCGGCAGAAATTATGTAACGCAGTTTCTCGAGTCGCTCGCCGATCCATTGCTCGCTCCAAAATTTGAGGAGGCCAATAAACTTATTCAATCAACACTCGAAGGGCTCCGTGAGTCGGTCGTCAAAACAGAAGCAACGCTCGACGATTCACTCAGCACGCTGAAAGGGAAGATGAACACGCAGCTTCGCGATTTTCTGGGCAAAACACTCGCCGCTGATCGCAAGCATCACGCAATGCTAAAAGCCAAATTAGAGCGATTGCTCGCAGCGCTTTTGCCTCGCGAAGGTTTGCAAGAGCGCGGACTTAGTCCAATCTATTTTGCAAACAAGTACGGCGACATATTCTGGAAAAATCTGAAGCAAGAATTGATAGAAAAACCGCACGCAATGGACGAGTTTCAGATCATTCGAGTCAGTGGCACGCCGAGCTAATTATATCCCCACACCTCCGAACGAGATTCCGTGAACTTCCGAAGCCACACAGTGGTTAATGGCAGGCGCTCCGAAAGGAGCCACCAGAATCCGGCAAATGGATTCAAAATACGCACCCGTAGCTCAATTGGATAGAGCATCTGACTACGGATCAGAAGGTTTGGGGTTCGACTCCCTACGGGTGCACTTCAAGAAAACTGAGAAGCCACGATTCCAGACTGGATTCGTGGCTTTTTTAGTTTTCTGATTAGCTTCTTGAAAAATCTACAGTAACAATGCAGTAACAATTTTGGCAAAACTCTCCCTAAAATTTCACCGATTCCACTTCGCACTCAGCTCGTACCTCTTTGGAAAAAATTGGCATGAATTACAAAAGAAATTGTGGCGCGCAATTTGAGATTCCTCTCATTGAGCGTCGG
>JBDTCS010000290.1:0-29679 GCA_039923455.1 Kapaibacterium sp. (SeqCode)
GAAGAGACGACAGATTCCGGACTTGTCGTGATCGCCGAAGGAAGTCGTGTGGGTTACCTTCCACAGAATCCTGCATTCGAACCGGATGAAACAGTCCTCGACGCGATCTTCTCGCGTAGCAGCGATGCGCTGCAACTGATCCATGATTACGAAGCAGCCTGCCACGCACTTTCGATGCCGGTCACGGATGAGAATGCGAAAGAGCATGAAGCACTCGGTAAACGTGTCGCACAACTCAGTGAGCAAATCGATGCCGCTGGTGCATGGGAGATCGAGACCAACGCACGCATTGTGCTCACGAAGCTTGGTATCACCGACACGGAAGCGAAGATGGGTGAGCTATCCGGTGGTCAACGCAAACGTGTTGCGCTTGCACACGCGCTCATCGTTCAACCCGATCTGCTCATTCTCGATGAACCGACAAACCATCTGGACGCCGAGACGATCAGCTGGCTCGAATCTTATCTCTCAAGATATTCGGGAGCACTCTTGCTCGTGACGCACGATAGATATTTTCTTGATCGAGTTACCAATCACATTCTTGAAATTGATCGCGGCACAAGCCAGACGTTCAACGGTAACTACGCCTACTATCTCGAGAAGAAGGCGAGCCTTGAAATGAATCGCAAGGTCGAAGGCGAAAAGCGCGACGCACTTATCAAGCAAGAGCTTGCATGGCTTCGGCGTGGTGCAAAGGCTCGGACAACAAAACAGAAAGCGCGTATCGATCGCGCAGGTGAACTCATGGCGCAACCTCGCGAGCGTGAGAAAGAGCAGATTGAAATTTCTATCGGGACTCGCAAGCTTGGCACGAAGACGATCGAGTTTGATAATGTTAGCAAAGCGTATGATGGTAAAACGCTCGTAAAGGATTTCACGTATGCCGTCACGCGTGGTGAGCGCATCGGTATCATCGGCGCGAATGGAACAGGTAAGACGACGCTACTCGAAATGATCGCCGAACGCGTTCAGCCCGATAAAGGCAAACTCGAGATCGGGACCACTGTTGCACTTGGATATTACGATCAGGAAAGCCGCAAGCTCAACGATGACCAACGCGTGATCGACTATATCAAGGAGATCGCCGAGCACATTGCCACGTCTGATGGTTCGACGATCTCTGCAAGTCAGATGCTCGAACGATTTCTTTTTCCACCCGAGATGCAATACGCGCCAATCGCAAAGCTCTCCGGTGGCGAAAGGCGTAGGCTGTATCTACTCCGGATTCTCATGGGTGCGCCGAATATTCTATTGCTCGATGAGCCGACGAACGATCTCGATATTCCGACGCTCGTCACGCTGGAGAATTATCTTGATGCATTCCCGGGCTGTCTAATTGTCGTAAGTCACGATCGGTATTTTCTCGATCGTACTGTCGATCATATTTTTAGATTCGAAGGCGAGGGCCGTTTGCGTGAGTATCCGGGCAACTACTCGGCGTTCCTGGAAATCAGAGAGCGTGAATTGAAAGAAGCTGAGGCAAAATTCCGCGAAGAATCCTCACGCTCGCGAAATGATAAGAAGCCATCACCGGTAGCCCAAACTTCGAACGCACAAAAGCGCAAGCTGAGCTTTAAAGAGAAGACAGAACTCGAAACTTTGGAAAAAGCAATCACGAAAGGCGAGATGCGCAAAGCGGAGATCGAGCTTGAACTCTCAAAGATCCTCACCGATTTTACGCTGATTCAAACACTCTCGAAAGAACTCGAAACGTTGAATCGAAAAATGGAAGAGCAGGTCGAGCGCTGGTCTGCGCTGGCCGAGTTTGCCTGAGTCGGATTCTATCCATATCCCTTCGAATCGGCAACTTTAAAACCCATTAGCTATTTCTGATGTAATCACTATAGTCAAGATACGGCGGTGCAACTTTGTCGTAATTTGCCCGTACGAGACTAATATTTACATCTTTTTCAACTCTTGAGTATGAATAAGCTACTTCTATTTGGGCTGCTGATCTTAGCGCCAATTATGGCTTGTGCCCAAACCGGCTCAAAAGACGCTTCGGTGACCACAAAGCATAACTTTTCGCTTGCCGGCTATCCAAAATCGACGGAAATCGTCCATAAGACAGACGCAGAGTGGAAGGCCTCGCTCAACAGCGACCAGTATTCCGTTTTGCGCCAGGAAGGCACGGAAAGGCCTTTTACAGGCGCACTATTAGGCGAGCACCGTGTCGGGGTATTTACTTGTGCCGCTTGCGGAAACCCACTTTTCTCATCTGATACAAAATTTGAATCCGGCACAGGATGGCCGAGCTTTTATCAGCCGATCGAAAAAGGAAGAGTTAGAGAAATTAAGGATGCCGATGGAGAGCGCGTTGAAATTCGATGCGCACGTTGCGGCGGACATCTTGGCCACGTGTTCGATGATGGCCCACAGCCAACAGGTCTGCGTTATTGCATGAATTCTGTTGCACTCGCATTCGATCCGAAATAAAACTGCTATCGGGAAGCGCGGCTGCTGGAATATGAAGGAGAATTAACGTAACAGGCTACGTGAGAGTGAAACATGGTAAACAACGCTCCGTAAATATTAAAACAAGCCACGCTCTGCAGGAAGGTTTAGAAGCCAAAGGGGGATGACGAAGAGAAGAGTGTGACTGGTTAAGGGACAGAGGATGAAGGGACACAAGTGCGATCAGGCGGTATTAATCCGTGCCTGACCGCACTTTTTTTTAGGCTTTTATCCGTCACCAAAGAAAAACCCGCAAGAACATGCCTCCCAAACAAACGCCTCACAAATCCAGTAAAGTGTGAGTATTAATTGAGTAGAGCGCCGTGGTAACGGAAGCGCTCCAAATGGGTTTTTCTATTACAGCAATGAGCAACGAGGCCCGTCTACCTTCTCGATGCTCGCTGCAATTTCAGATATACACATTTATTAGCTTAGTAATCATGCATAGAACATTTCATTCGACCAAGCGAGCTACGAATGCGCTTGGTGAAAGACGGGCAATTCGCGGTTTGTGGTTTCTCCTTCTGCTGGCACTCGCCACACAATCTTTTTCGAACTTCGCGCGTGCGGATAATTTTTCACTTGCCGGCACCGGGGTTGTTACGATGACTCAATCGGGGTGGTATAATCAACAGGTCAATAAGAGCTCAAGCGGTACACTCCATTTTACCGTGACGAAGACCGGTGCCTATTCTATCAGTCTTCAGATGACACAGTTCATCATGACAGATTCGAGTGCGAGCATCGTGTTCGGAATTATCTTCAAAGCCAATAGCACGAACTCTGACACAGCGGTCATCTCGGTCACCGATGGTTCATCGACACATTCCGTGACTATCATTGCACAAGCGCTTGGGTTTGTGCCACCTACGAAAGATTTTCTGGTGCACGCAAATACCCTGATCATGATGCCACCACTGATCATCGCAGATACAAAAACCGCGACGACCCTCATCGAGAATCTGTGGGCAAGCGATATCACTGTTTCCGCAACCGTGCTAAGTGGAAACGGATTTGCGCTGAACACAACTTCGCTAATGATACATCCGGATACGCTAACGCGATACTCTGGTGAAAATCTGAGCATCACCTACACGCGTACAGGTCATGCACACGATACAGCTCGCGTGCAAGTGTCGTGTACAAGTCCGGTCACGCAAATCGATACAATCTACTATGTATCAAGTGACTCACAAGTGATTGTTGCACACGCAAAGCTGCACGGAGATCCGCTCAACTTGTCCGGAGTTCTCGCTGGTGACACTACGTGTGGGATAGTGGTGCTGAAAAACGACGATTCGACTTCTGTGACGATCACCACGATGGCTATTCAAGGATATTTTTTCAGCTTTACAAAGCCCACGCTTCCACTCACGCTTGCTGGCAATTCCTCCCTGACTATCCCCGCATGTTTTATGCCGGGATTCCCGAGACAATTTACGACAGGATATCTGACCGTTGGGTATACAGACAATCATGGTGCCGGAGGGACAGTGGTGCTTCTGATCAATGGCACGTCGCTCAATTGTTTGAGTACGCTTCCTGATTCATCGCTCTATTTTGAGGATGTGATCGCAGGGGGCTCGGTGATCGGCGACGTTACGCTAACGAACAACACAAAGCAATCACTAACCTTCACTCCGACATTCACCAAGTCTGGGCAGCCGTTTGAGTTTAGTCCGAACCCATTCCCATTGACCCTGGCGAGCAAAACGAGTGCGACGGTGCACTGCAAGTTCTCGCCGACTGTGGTGGGAACACGCTACTACAATGGTATCGTATTTAATACGGATTCCGGGCTATCTGCGTGTACTGGCAAAGCGGTCTATGTATATGGAGGCAAAGTCCTGAGTGGCACCGATACTTCTGCGCTGGATCTCTTCCCATCGCAATCGGAGATACTCGCGCTCACAGGCCAATCCCAGAAGATCACCAAGACCTTCACGTTCAGAAATAATCTGACGACCGATATCAAAGTGGATACGGCCTATATCACGACAGGCACGCACGTGCGAATTGTTTCGATGAATCCATCGACCACGCCATTCACGCTTGCCGCAGGCCATTTTATGACGATCGATGTAGAGTGCGACGCGGATACGCTCGGGTATTATTCGGATGAACTCACGATCATAACAGATCATACGCTGCTTTCGCAGATGTTTAAGATCGAGGCAGTTCGTCATACGCTTAGTGCCGTGCATAGTGCGCAGGTTGGCGCAACGAATCTCGAGTTGCTTGCTTCGCCGAATCCTTCGCATGGACCGATCACGCTTGAACTGAAGGGTGTATCACGGGCGAACATCGAGATAATGGATCTCTTGGGGAATGTTATAGCGCGCTCGAACGGGCTCGCACATTGGTCATGGAATGGCGCGGCAAATAGTGGCGCGGCTTCGACCGGCGTCTATTTCGCACGCGCAACAGGCGTTGATGCGCACGGCGTCCTGTTCACGGTGACCAAACGGATTGTGATGGAGCACTAAGAGACGGTAGTGCTTTAGCGCACTGGATAGTCAAGCTATCTGCATAGGGGAGAGCGGAACAGGCTCCGCTCTCCCTGTTATGCAAGCCAAGGTGTTGGTACCACGGATTGGGTACGGTTTTGCAAAAGAAAAGGTTTAGAATTGTGCGATGCGAATGAAGTTCGTAGCAGGTTAGAAACAGAGTACATGAATCCTGAGATCGAAAAAGAGCTGAAAGAGATACACGCCACCGGAGCGCCCAAGCTTCGGCTTTCGCGTTTGCTCGATCTGAGCGTCCGAATTTATCGCAGCGATCCGAAGACCTGCCAACAAACTTCCAAAGAAGCGCTCGCGCTTGCAAAAGAGATCGGGGACGAGTCGAGTGAGGCAAAGGCCTACTATTGGCTTGGAGGTTCGAGCCTTGAACTTTCGGATCACCCAGGTGCGATAGCAGCATTAGACCAAGCAATTCGCCGCTATGAAAGACAAGACGATAAGCGAGGTAGAGCATCTGCCCTGCATGCTTTGGGCGGGGTGCAGTGCGATATGGGTGATCTTCGCGAGGCGTTAGAATCTTACAAAGAAGCACTCTGTCTACGAAAAGAATTGGGTCTAAAAATCCCAAGCGCGGATGTACTTGTGGGCATGGGAAACATTGCGTTTCGCATGAGTAACTATGCTCAATCGCTCGAGTATCAATATGAAGCATTAAAGCTTCTTGAGGGCGTAGATGATAATCTTAGGAGGGCCGTTGTCCTCTCCAATATCGGCGGCGTGTATCTTGAGGTGCGCGATCTCGATAAGGCAGAAAAATTTACGGAAGAGAGCCTCGGATTAGCACTTCAGATGAATGATCTTTCAGGGGCCTGTTCGAAGTATCTTAATCTTGGTACTGTACATCAATTGCGGGGGGATCTTGAACTTGCAATGCAATCTTACAACGAAGCTCTGCGTGTCTCTCGTGAAGTTGGACGTAGGCCGATCGAGGTGGGTGCACTTGAATGCATGGGGCAGGTTGCACTTCTGAAAAATGACCTAAAGGGTGCAATTGGATACTTTGAGAATGCGTACCAACTCGCAAACGAACACGGGCTTAGTGCGTTTGCCGCAGAAAGTCTGGCGGGAAAAGGCAAGGCCCTCGTCGGTTCAAAAAAACTCAAGGCGGCGATACCGATATTCGAGGAAGTGATCTCGATCGTTGAGCCGAAGGGGCATCTCCGACTTGTGTGCGATGCCTACTCGTCTCTGGCCGAAGCGTATGTAAGCGTTGGCGATCTTGCTCGTGCTGTCGATTACTACAATCGGTATATTGCGACGAATAGCGAAGTAAATAGCCAGGAGCGGCACCGAGCGATAGCTGAAGTTCAGGCGCGTATCGAAATTGAAAAGGCAGACCGTGAACGCGAAAGATTAGAGCGCATAGCTGAACAATTGGAACAGGAGGCGGAAAATCGGGCGAAAGAATTGACAACGCTCGCTCTCCAGATTGTTCAGAAAAACGAATTCCTGGCAAACTTGAGAGAGGATATTCGTCCTGCGGTTAAAACAAGTGCGCAGGCCAAGTCGCTTGTGAACCGAATCAACGATCATATTCACGGCGATCAGGACTGGGAAAATTTCGAACAGCAGTTCAAACGAGTGCACAGCGAATTTCTTCGGAAACTTTCCGAGCAATTTCCGCTTCTCACTCCAACCGAGATGAAGATATGTGCTTTGATGAAGCTCAACCTGTCGTCAAAGGCCATTGCGAATCTATTCTGTCTATCGACTCGGACCGTCGAGAACCATCGGCAAAATATTCGAAAGAAGTTAGGAATGAGTGGAGAGGATAATCTCGTATCCTTTCTAACCTCACTATAGCTTTCATAACAACGTTAGTAGATGGTAAGTAGCTACTAAGTAGTAAATGAGTAGTCGGAGTCGAATACAATAGTCTTCGAATCTTTGTTATTCGAATCCAGAGTTAATTGCGTGCTTGTACAGATGTCTTATCCGTTCTAAGACCGAATGAATTCTAAGTTTGTTGGCGTATCAAATGAATTCTGCGAAGCGGACTTGCCCGCGTGTGGCCGAAGTTCTGCGTTGCGCGGTTTTCTTTTGCGTCTATTTATTGTCGTTGCGCTTTTCGGGCTGCATCAGCTCGTGCCTGCGTTATCCATCGCTCAAGAACGTATGGTCGCGGGCGGTGGACTTGGGACGCTCGGCTCAAACCCTTGTCTATTATTAGCCGATACGGTGCTTCGGTTTGATACGGTTTTGATAGGAGGCGAATCAAGCCTTACAACTCGAATTACGGGATTGAAGGTTGGCAAAACGCTCAACGTGACTGCTGCAGCCACAGATACTGAATTTACGATGCAGCCAATCTTTTTTAATACCGTCATCAAAGGCGACACCACAATAAGTTTACTCGTGGTAATGAAACCAGTCTCGGCCGGAATCTTGAGCGGAGTCTTCCAATTTTCGTCGTTCGATTCGATTGCTTGCGACACCGTTACATTAACGGCATCAGGTTATGGAGCGAGTCCGACCGCCAATAATTCCACATTTGACCTAAAGCAACCTGCCTCCAAGTTTATCGGAATTTTATCCGACTCTGTATTCACATCACGAACATTCTCCTTTAGAAACAATAGCAGCTCAGCTGTTGCAATCGACTCGATCAAGCTTCGCAAAGGTGGTCCGTTTAGTCTAAGCCAACTCCCAACACTTCCGCACTCGGTTGCACCGGGAGATAGCATTCGGATTCAGATCGGATTCTTCACGCAGGTTTTAGATCCGCAACGAGATCAACTAATTGTAGCGACCGACAATCCGATTCTCACACAGGCCTTCTCCCTCGAAGGCATGCGCAAGAGATTTCAAAACGCTGTTCAAATCCCAAGAACGGCGAATCAGTTCAACATTGATGTGACGCCGAATCCATCACGTGGACGCGTAACCGTTTCGACTTCGCCGCTGATCAAAGGTTTGGTCGAAGTATTCGATCTGCTCGGGCGTTCTATAGCGCGTTCACCGCTTTCGGATCGGTGGGTATGGAACGGGCTTGTCGATGGTGGTATGATTGCACCCAGCGGCGCCTACATCATTCGAGTCAGTGGATTCGATTCACACATGCGAGAAGTGGTCTCGTCAAAGCGAGTTATAATTCAACACTGATTAAGCCTTGTACTGAGTTACCCGTTTGTAAGTAAATATTAAAAGCCTCGCAGATGACCGGATCTGCGAGGCTTTCAATTTCTCTTAAGAGTTGAGAGAGGAGTAAGTTTCTACTCTGAGTTAAGCATTAATTGAACGTTAGGGGCGCTTCAGTGGCACCTTCCGAGATTTGACATCACGGTTGGGACCCGTCTGTTGACGCGTGTTTCACTTACATGTCCAACTTTGTTGTCGGAGCTTCATCGTACTGTCGCGAGCCCCGAGAGGGATAGCCTCGCTACATAATAATAACGCGACGAGCGGTCTGGAGTTACAGAAAAATCTGTAACTAAGTAATTTATGAGTAGTCGCAGGGCGAGTATGAGTAGTCGCAGGGCGAGTATGAGTAGTCGGCAGGCAAGCTTAAGGGGTACTAGTGCTGGCCTTCGAGGTGAGAAGCTCATTCTGTGCTCGCAATCTTCGGCAAAGCACCCCAAGAACCCCGCGCGCAACTTCGATCCTGTCAGCCATGATCTCGTAAAACGGATCCTGGTCGATGCGTAGCAGATGCGTGTCTTGAATGGCTGTCACCGTTGCAGATCGCGGCTCCGGATCGAGCATCGAAAGCTCGCCGACAATATCGCGACGGTTGAGCGTAGCAAGCGTGAAATCGGCGCGATGTACGCGGACGCTTCCCTCGACGATGATGTACATGCATCTTCCGACATCATCCGCGGAGATAAAAGTCTCTCCGGCACGAACGTGCACTTCGGAAGTAATGCCTGCAACATCGGCGAGTAAATTCTCCGGTGTGTCGCGGAAAATACTTACCGTTCTCAAAACCATCACGCGTTCGAGTCTTAGCATAACACCTCCAGTTTTCAGAATTGAAGTTTGAATTTCTGTATCACTTGTATTCCAGTCGGCCAAAGTAGCGATCGCAGTCTCACGTAGCAGCGCATGCACCGGTTCACCTGCGGCCGAGAAGTCGGTGAATTCGTCGAGTGTCGGTTGTAGTTCTTCGACATGAAGGACGCCGATCGCTGCGACAGCGGAGGCTCGAGTCCAACCATTATAAAGTATTGTGTGTGCGTCAGAGGTTGTGTGCACTCCCAAAATGGATCGTAAGGCATCGGTCGAATTTTTTGGCGCAGGAATAGCGACTTTCGAAGCACTGCGGAGTGCTTTGTATTGCTCGGCAATAGTAGCTGCTTCACAGAGTGGAAGCACACGTTGCGCGAGTTCCTTTTTAAGAACATTGTCGAGTATCTCGAGCGCGTTAGCTTTGTGATGATCACTTCCGACACGAAGATTTTCTCGAACCTTCAAAATGGCACCAGCACTCACATTGAAGGAAAGCAAGTCAAGCAAGCGCTCACGTGCTCTTGCCGATTCCCAAACAAGCGCTCGTTCGAGCCGCAACAAGGCCGGGTCCTCTTGGACACTATGCTCGATCCTTGTGGCCTCAAGCATCAAAAGCGCACCGAGCAGCCAACCGGAACACTCAAGCTCATTTTCGATGCAGCGAGTCACTTCGGTAATGCTCTCCTGAGATTCCGCTCGGTAATGTGCAATGACAAGTGATTGCAAAATTTGCGAGCGAACATCTGAATCGGGAAAGCGGAGGTATTTGGCGAGTAGCTGAATGGAGCGCGGAGTGTGCATGTGGCCAAGCACACGCGAGAGCCTTCTCAGCGTAAGTGAAGGGGCCGGAAGATCGTGCGGATGCTGTCCGGCAAAAAGATCTTTCGATGCTTTTTCGAATGTCTCGTCGATCTTTGGAAGTGCCTCATCACCAAATTCGACGATCGCGGCCGACGCATCTTCTTGCACTTTTGGATCTCGAAGTGCGCTGATCAGATGGGCCACAAGATTTGGATGCCGAACTTTGCCCGCAGCCTGATAGGCTGCGCGACGTACTTCCAGATCAGGATCAGAAAATAGTGCAACAAGCGGATGATAAAAATTACGTACGCGAACATTGCCGATGACCTTGGCTGCAAAGGCACGATCGGAGGGTTGGTGGGATTGCATTCGCTTCTCAAGCGATCCGCCGGCCAGCATCACGCCGCCGATACCCGCGTAACGTAAGAGTCCACTGATAGCGCCGCCCGCAATAGCTTGATCTGGATCTTCCAAGTATTGCCGCACGACGTCTATCGCCTCTACCTCCATGAGAGCGCTGTACGTTCGAAGTGCAGCACCTTTGGTAGTGATATCCGGGTCGTAGCGAATGATGCCCAGAACAGAAGGCAATGTCGGCGCAAGTTTGAACTCCTCAATCCAACGCAATGCACTCCGTCTCACGAGTTCGGACCCATTTCCGAGTAAGCCGTTCAGCTTGGCTTTCAAATAATTCGGATCGGCGGTGGCAAGGAGTTTTATTGCATAGAGTATGTGCTCGGGCTCGGTTGCCTCAGCCTTTTGGATCAGTTCCTTCAAGATCTTTACCGAAGCCGGGTCGCTCCATGCAGCGGACTTGCCTTCGAGCAATCGATTCTTGAGGGCACGCGAGAGTGTCGATAAATATGATTCCTTTAAAAAGATTGCCGATACAATCCAACCGATGATCAATGCGAGCAGCACGTAACTGAGTACTTCGAGCGAAAGGATATTTAAGTATAAGAGTGCACCCAACAGGATACCGCCCAAGCCAAGTGCGATCGGTTCGAGTCGGCTGTGGATGAGCCCGTACGCCTCCAAACGTTGATGCGGACTGAATGGCTGAAGGAGAATGAGTTGCGCCGGGACGTGAATCGCTTCCTCCATCACACGAACTACGATCATATTCATTCCGAACAACCAGAGTAGCGTATTTGCGGAGGCCGACATCGGAGGAATGATAACCGAAAGCAATGTAACAAGCAAGAGACTAGCCGGAAAAATTACGAGTGACGCATTCACGCCAAAGCGTTTGATCACACGCCCTGTTAAAAACATCTTCGTAATAAATGCGACGACTTCACCGATTGCGAAAAAGGCACCGATGAAATTTGAAAGCTGTTGTTGACTTTCGAAATGCGATTCGACTTGGGACAGAAATCCGAAGTCTATACACGTGACGGTTACAACGGACAAGACTGTAAAGATGCCAAGTTGTCTGGTCAAGGGGTCGCTCGAGAGCCCTTTGAACGAATGTAAAAAACCGCGCCAACCTGTATGCCGCTCGTGTTCGGGGTGGGCATCGATAATTTCACGTGCCTCTTCGTCCTCCTCGAGCTTTTCTAGATTAGGTGTGAGCGCTTCTTCCAACCGTTTCTCAAAACGCTTGATGATCCTTCGCAGTGTTATACTCGAAACTAACATTGCCGCAGCAGCAAGCAGCAACAGATTCGGTGCTCCGGCGACTTTGATGAAGAGTGGTGCGATCAGAAGTCCGAGCACCGTAGCGACAAATTTTCCGGAATCGATCAGACTGAAGAGCCGCTTACTTTCGCGTACATTAAAGAGCAGCGAAGATAATGCCCAGAAAACACTCTGGCTAACATCGCTCGCGATCCGGTACCAAACCATGAGGGCAATCGTTATTGCCCCAAGCATCCAGCCAAAAGTCGCCCACTCCATCCCAGCCCTTAATGCGAGTGTCGCTACAAAAATGCTTATAATTGCTGCCGGGAGGAAGCGGTGGATGCTCAGTCTGGCTTCGTAGCGAGAATAAATAGTGGAATTGAGCAGTAAAAAGACAGATGTTAGCACAAAAACCGCGGGAAGCGAGGAAATTGCGAAGGTTGAGAGGAAAAGCGTGTTAGCTGCCTGAAACAGGAATGCCAGCGAAAGCCCCTGGAAGAATGAGGTAACGACCAACATTCCAACGGCCCAAGATTCGCCGGCATGCAGATCCAGCAGGGCGAGCAGCGTGGATCCCGCCGGCGACCGCTTCACGAGCAGTGCATCCGGCGATGCCTGACCGCTTCGCTTTCGCCACATAAACTTTGCCATTTTAAGCAATATAATACCTTAGAATCCGGTATGAACAAGGTTGAGAGATCAACAGATACAGCTAACACCGAGATCATCGATCAGGTCGCAGCGTATGTTCGGAAGCTATTTATCGAAAAGCTTCCGAAGGAATACACCTACCATAGGCTCGAGCACACCGAAAAGGTTGTTGCCGATGCCGATGAGATCGGGCGTGGAATGGAACTGAGCACAGCGGAGATCGAGATCGTATTGGTTGCAAGCTGGTTACACGACACAGGCTACACGGAAGTCTATATCGGGCACGAAGCTATGAGTGCGATCATCGCTGAAAAATTCTTATCCGAACGCAACTACGATCCGATCAAGATACAGCGGGTGCTCGGATGCATTATGGCAACGCAAGTGCCGCAGTTGCCACAAAATATACTCGAGCAAGTGATCTGTGACGCGGACTTGCTTTATCTTGGTCAAAATAATTTTGCCGATTGGAGCGAGCGGCTTCGCGAGGAATGGAATGCCGTAATTCCGAAAAATTATTCAGACAAAGAATGGGCAAAACTGAATCTGGATTTCGTGGGTGCGCACTTCTTTCATACCTCCTACGCCAGAAACACCTACGATGCTAAGCAGTTCGACAATCTTATGGAGTTGGGCCGCATTTACGAACAGACCCAATAATCGCACAGCGGCGGCTACACTAAAAATATTAGCTCGGTTGCTCGTCGTCTGTTTCGACAGTGTGTGAGAAGAACCGCGGGAAATCCGGCGGGTCGCTCTGGAAATATACTCGGTACCTTCTCTGAAACGCCGGAGGAATAAATGTTTCCGCCTGTGCACCGTGCGAAAGTATTTCCCGATCGACAGGGGAGAGGGTAAGCAAGCTCTCCAAAATTCCGTTCGCAAAATACATGTCAACCTCCTTCATCTCTTTGGTTGATATCTTGCCGCGATGCTCACAGAGGAAAAAATCTTTGACCCGTGAGTACGTTCGCTCCGATAAATTAATGCGGTTTGGAGCAGCGTTTGTCTCGATACGCGATGCAAAGTTCACGGTGTCACCCCAAACATCGAACGCAAATTTATCAATGCCTACGACTCCCGCAATTACAGGCCCGGTATGAATTCCAATACGGATCGACCATTGTGCCAGCGCCTCGGGATGTGCGCGATCTTGCACCGCCTTGATCATCTCAAAAGCCGCCATCACGACGTTGACCGGATGCGATGGTGAGCGAACCGGGATTCCACCGGCGCACATATAGTTATCACCGATCGTTTTTAGTTTTTCAAGACCGTAGCGCTTCGTGATATTATCGAAGGCAGTGAAGTAATCATGCAGTAGGTACACCAAGTCTTCGGCAGCAAGAGTCTCCGTCGAAAGTGTGAACCCAACGATGTCGGCAAAAAGGATCGTGACATCCTCGAAATATTTTGGCTCGACCTTCCCCTTGAGTTGTAGCTCCTCAGCGATCTGCGCCGGTAAGATGTTGAGCAAAAGTGATTCCGTCTTCTCTCGCTGCTGATCAATCTCCTGATTGCGTCGTTCGAGTTGTGTGTTGCTCTCGGTTAAGAGTGCTCTGGCAGAAAGCAGATTCCCTGTCATTTCGTTAAAGGCACTCGCGACATCGCCTAGTTCATCTTTGCTTCGAATCGCTATTCGCTGATCGAGATTGCCCTTGCCGATGGATGCGGTACCCTCTTTGAGTTTATTGAGACCGCGAGTAAGATATCGGGAAACTCTGAACGCGACGAAGATAGCGATGATCGTCGAGATACCGAAAATGATTAAGGTCATCCGTTCCGTGAGCGCAGTGACCGCGTCAAAATTTGCGGTTGCAGCTTCCACCTCTTTCGTCTCGTCGGCTTGCAGTAGGGGCAGAAGCTTCATCACTTTTGCTTGCGTAGGATCGGCGTGAATCGCGAGCTCCATCACCGCTTTATCGTTCTGCACTCCAAAATTTTGATAAAAGATTAACCAAGATTTTCCAAGTTCGGCTACTTTTGTTTGGAATGGTAGGATTCTAACGCGCAGCGACGGATCCGAAAGCAAACGGAGATGTTCTATCCGCCCGTTCAAAGTGTCGATACGTCCTTTGAATGAAGCTATTTGTGCCGGTGGAAATCCTGTCGAGCCGGAATCAACCGCCGTCTGACTCATAAGCGAGATCTCCTTCTGGAGATCGTTGAGATCTTGCTTAATCGCCGAAACAACTATCTCGCGAGTGATCGCTGTGTTAAAATTAGTGATCGTTGCGCTTCGTTGTGCATTACTCCAAAAGTAAATAACAAGATTTGCGGCGAAGAGAAACAGTATGAGCGAGAAGGAAAAAAAGAGTCGCCGACGGATCGTCATGATACAATTTATTGGACTGCGATGCCTTAGTGAAGCGGATATCCCTTTTCGCCGGGTAGTTTACCATCGATACGCAACACCTTTGCCCCTTCGGGGACTTGCGTGACATCAATGAAGGTAATCGATCCCGGAATTTGTTCGACAAGGTCCGCTGCCATATCGCTCGAATATACGATCTTTGGTCCCGTCGGTGTCTCCGCACGAAATACTTTGGATATCCAGTACTGTCGGAACTGCGCCTCTGTCATCCGATAGATAGACTTGAGGACGACATCGCGTTCGTGCGCAACAGGTGCGCGAACCAGCAGTGTGACACGAAGATCATCGGTCCAAAATTGTTTGTCACCCAAAAAAATCTGTCGCACTTCGGCGAGTGAGAGATTATCGACATCTACAGAGGAGTTCACGATGATCGCGAGATCTCCGGCCGAAGCAGCACGAATAGAGACACTGAGCACCAGACAAGAGAATAGTGCACTTAGGAGTGCCACTTGTAATAGCCTTTGTAGGCCTGCTCGTTGCTTTTGGGTTGTTCGTTGCATTTGAATAGGATGCATAATACTCTTAGTAGATCTTAATTGTGCGATCTTAGAATGTATAACTGATCTGTGCATAAGCGACGTTCACTGCGACGCCTGCGTAGTGTTGATTTCTATACTCTGCTTTGATAGCAGCTAATTCCGAAAAGTCATAGCGGATGCCGATAATATACCCAACGTAGTCGGGCACATTTGCAAACACATTATCCAACCGGTCGATCTGCATTACCTCATAGCGATAATACGGCTTTAATTGTGAGCTGAACCACGGTAGACGATACGCAAGCTGCACATAATATGCATTGCTATTGAATGTGCTATCACCGTTGATCGTTTTGTGACGCACATTCGCATACTCGGTGATGACTTCCGGATCCTCTTTTGTCCAGACCGCATGTCCGGCGATGATCCGTTCGTCATAACGCCTCCCATCATGGAGGATCACTCCGTCGAGAAATCCTGCACCGCCCAATTCGAAGTCACGAAACGCGTATGGACGAATGTACACACTTCCGAGCAATGCTCGTTCGTTCGAATTCGAGCCCGCGTCTCCCGCACGTGAAATCAGATTGCCTCGACTGTTACCCAAGCCGGCATAGTAACCAGCATAGATCGGCCCTAATCCCAATGTGCCTTCGGCAAGCCCACCGACAAAGTGCACCGGCAAAAACTCTCCACCGAACTTTATCATCTCTGGTCGCCCAATCGTGGTTTGCAACCACATTCCATGATGAAACGCCGTGTTCCAATAATTCAATTGCGTATGATAACGACCGGCGGATAACTTAAAGTAATCTGCTAAATTATATCGTACTATCGCGCGCTCCACTTCTGCATTAAATCCTGGCATCGCCGCCATACCCAACTGTGCTACTTCTCCTGCGTCCGCCCGAGCAGTTAAGCTCAATTCGCCGAGAAAATCCACTTTGTGTGAGAGCTCAGAAGCAAACTGTAGATCGAACTGTCCTTCGCTAAATCCGCTCTTAGAACCTTTTGCATCCGAAGCACTAAAATCTATATCGCTGAATCCGCTAATCTTCAGAATCGGATAGTTCGGTAACTCGGCATACGTCGTAATGTGACGTGGAGCTTTTTTGATAGACGAATCGCCCGCAAGCAACACATGCTTCGTCGTATCCGGATCGACTGTAAGCGAATCCACATGACCCACTACGCTATCAGTTGTCAAGGTAGCCCTCATCGTCAGACTGTGCGCATTTTGTCCAAATGAATGAACGAAATCCTTCGCGGTTGTGCGTGTGCTCATCGCAAAACTCATAAGTATACCAACGCACCAAAACAGAATTCTTGGATATTTCATACCAAATCGCCAGACTTGCAAAATGAATGATCGAAACTTAGGCCGTGTAAAGTGAGAACTTCTCACAGCAAAGATAACCCCGTTTGGGCTACCTTCTGATGGGCAAGCATTCTGGCTTCCCACGTGGGTTTTGCCTCAAGAATAGCCAAAAACGTGACTATTCTCCTAAATCAGCCTATTTTCGGATTCATTTCACCTAATTGCTCAGGATTTATTTCAAAAAATCTCTTGAGTTTGGCTCCAAATTTTGCTACCTTTGCTACGTTGCGCTCGCCATAGTGTGCCGTTCTTCGATTTGCCGCAGCCGCCGAATGATTCAGTTTTGCTGCCATTCCGTTTCGCAGATACTCAGACTTGTAAATGAAGTTCAACTAATGAAACGTCAAATTGTCGGTCTCACTCTGTTGACTATTGTCACGCTTGCACTTCTCGTGCCAGCTTCGAGTATCGCACAACGCTCGACCCTCAGAGCAGTTCTGAATGTAAGCCCGCATCCAACTCCCTACATTTCGGAGTGGGCAAATAGACACGAGACCGCAACGCTTATCGTCACGAATACGGGAAACGTAAGCATCCAGGCGAAGTTCAGCGTGGAGGTAAAGAAGGATGGCTCACCGGTTGCGCGAACAAAGCCGGAGAAGATGCTTCCGGTCACAATACCCGTTGGAATCTCTACGTGGAATGCTGAACAGATGATACCATTCTCTGCCGTCGATTTTATCGGTGAGGCCAGAACAACTGCGATGCGAACAGGTATGTTGCCCGCAGGGGAGTACGAATATTGTGTAGATCTTCTCAATCCGATAAACAATGCGAGTTTGATAGGTTCGCAAATTTGCCGACCGTTTTCGTTGACATCGTACCAAGTGCCCCTGTTGCTCCAACCGGAGGATCAATCAGCGCTGACGGGACAGACACGTCCCACATTTCGCTGGACAGCAATTACACCGCCGGCACAAGGGGCAATCCGATATGATGTTTCCGTCGCCGAAGTATTGCAAGGTGAGCAACCATCGCAAGTGTTTCGCTCGGGTCGAAACACTTTCCGGAACAGCGTGAGCTCCACAACTCAATTGCTGTGGCCTCCGGATATCTCGCTTCCGGCTTCGGGGTCAAGATATGTTTGGTATGTGCGCGCTTACGATGATCACAATAACCCGATCGGTGAGCCCGATGGTTATTCCTCTCCATCTACTTTCACCGTTCAAGCAGCCGCAAATGCCAGACGAGCGAATGACAATGTGCAAGCGGATAACAATGCCAGAGTCTCCAACAACAACGCACGAGTGGACAATAATGCTCGGGTCGAAAACCACGCTCGAGTGGGTAACCAAAATATCGGAGGTCCAGGAAATAGCGCACGGAGTGCAGGTCACGGAAATCAGGAGATCATAGTGGATTACAGCGCCGGAAACCCAAAGCCCGATTCGAGCACATGTACCAACGGACCTCCCCAGCCGCCAGTGATCGTTAATCACGTACCATCGACACTTGCAGCAGCTACACTGGTCGATAGCACGGTAAAGGTGGGATTCTTTAGTATGAAGATATTAACCGCCACAGGCACGAGCTCTGCGCTTGCTGGTACCGGTTCGATTCTTGTTCCGTGGTTGCATACACCCGTCGCAGTCGAGTTCACTTCCATCAAGGTCAACACAGATCTTGTCGTGTGGGACGGTGAAGTTACGACGCAGATAGAAGCGACGCCTGATGTCTATCCAAAAGCATGGGGACAAAATATTGTTGGCAACGTCGCGTGGTCCAAAAATCTTGTTTCAAAATTGAATACATGGATGCATGCGCATCTCGGAAAGCTTACCAAAGATCTCGATCTGAACACGCAAGTTACGAATTTCACAAATACACCGCTCAAGTTGCCGCTCGGTATCACAAATCTGAAAGGCTACACGATCGGGATCTCCGAGATGAAGTTCGAAACTACCGGCGCAGAGTTAAACGCCGTTGCCGCTTTCCCGATTACAGAGTACGATGACACACTCGGCTTCAAAGTAGCAGGATTGCCATGCACCACAGGTGGACCTTCGACGAGTGCTGGTAAAGTGAGTCTGCTCGCAGAGCAAACACTCTACGGAAATATTTTTAGCGGTGATACCTACACACTTACGATTCACGCGCCCGATAATACTAACGACGGCACCTACGTCAAATGGGATTGTGATGGATTCAAAGAGCTCATGATCGATCTCGATATCGGCTTCCCGCGCTCATGGCTTGTGCCGAGCCCTGATACCGATCCAACGAAGAAGTCGCACTCGAATATCAAAACATCAATCGTCGATTGGAATGATTGGATAGTGAATGCGACCCTTAACAAGAGCACGATCGTTGGGACGAACGGTCTCGAGCTCGAAGTGCAGCAAATGGCCTTCGATCACTCCGACACGCGCAATCCAACAGGAATAATCTTTCCCAAGAATTTTTCTTCCGATAGCTCGCTCACATTCCATGGCTGCTTTATCAAGTCAGCAACGATCGCGTTGCCGGACAAGCTTCGCTCCTACGACGACCCATCACAAAAGATCACGATCGCTGTCACGAACACAATCATCAATAAGTATGGTGTAACGGGTGTCGTTACGGCCTCGAATATTCTTAACTTCCCCAAAGCCAATATCGCTAATCTTGGTGCGAGCATCGATACGGTGAAAGTCGAATTGCTCAACTCCTCGCTCACGAACGCGTATATGAAAGGGCGTATCGTGCTTCCGGTCTCTGACACAACGGTTGCGAATGCATTGCTCTATAAAGCGCTGTTCAATAGTGTTAGCGGATTCCAGTTTACGCTGAATCCAAACGGACCGATCATTGCGAGTCTTTGGAAAAATGCCAAGCTCACACTTGACCCAACCTCGACTATTACTGTTTCGATCAACACCCAGACTGCCTTTGACATGTCGCTTGATGGTGGATTCGAATGGGCGAACATCGATATTGGTCCTGTCAAGGCGGTCACGATGGCAATGAATTTTGAGGATCTCTCGATCGGCTACAATGTCTCATCAAATGTAATGTCGTTCGATCCCGGCACTTGGAGCTTTGCATCGCCACCAAAGTTTATGCATAATTTCCCTGTCACGATCGAGAGCATTAAGTATGTGCCCGAACCGAAGCAAGGCGCAGAGCTCATTCGTGGTGGCCTTACCTTCGATGTTGTCGTCAATCTCGATTCTAACAAGATAGGTGGGAGAACTTCGCTTGATGTTATAGGAGCGATCGAAAAGAAGAATGGAAAGTTTGTACCAAGCTTCAAACAAGCTAAGATTACCTCGATCACGATCTTCGCACATCTCGCTGCGGTTTCCCTCGATGGCAAAGTTGACCTATTCTCCGGCGATGTGAAGTACGGTGACGGCTATAAGGGAACAATCAAGGCTGTCTTCAACTCGATCAAGATGCAAGTGGATGCAACGCTGCAATTTGGCTCGACGGCATATCAAAATAACAATACGAAATATCGATATTGGTATGTGGAGGCAAAAGTGATTCTCCCACCGGCTGCTGCGATTCCGCTTTTTCCCGGCTATGGTCTGTTTGGTGGAGGATTGGGTGCATGGCGTCACATGAATGTTTCGAATTTCCCAAAGCCGGATCCGTTAGCAGTAGCCGCAACAACGACACCGCATGCCGACCTCACATCAGGTGCAACATTTACGCCTGATAACACGATCGCGTTTGGTTTTAAGGTGCTCGCCGTCATCGGAGTAATGCCTACTCCAAAAACGTTTAACGCAGATGCCGCGCTTGCCGGGCAATTCAGTTCGAGCGGAGGGCTTGCGAGCATCGTCTTCACGCTCGATTTCTGGGCCGCAGCTGATCTGACAGAGCGTGCGACTGCACCGGTGTATGGTAACGCGATAGTTAGCTACGTGCCACCGGATAAATTGTTCGACATGGCGGCCTATGCGACCTTCAAGTATCCTTCGAGCGGCGACATTATTCGCGGCAACAATATCAATCTGAAGTTGCATGTGAACGGCAAAACCGGCAAGTGGAATTTTAAGCTCGGCGAGCCGACGCATCTAAACTCTGTAGTTGTTTTGAATTCCGCGACCGTCTCCGAGTATCTCATGTTTGGTAACGACATAAACCCGCCGACAGGATTCCTTGATAATACGATTAATGAATTGCACAATGTCGGAATGTGGATCAATCAAACCGCGACGATCGGACAGCAAGCCACATCCGGTACAGGCTTCGCTGCGGGATTAACGATTCATGCCAGCACGGGAAATCGGTACTACAATTTATTTGGACGGGTAAACCTTTCGTATTATGCGAGTGCGGGATTCGAGATCGATATGTCCATGCTCAAATATCCAAACAATGTTGCATGTGGAAGCGTGAGTCCGATCGGAATGCGAGGGTGGTACTTGCAAGGTGGCCTCGCTGCTTGGTTTTATGGTGGTGTAGGAATTCACATCGATACAAAGTCTGCACCGTGTCTATTCTGCTGCCACCATAACCATCCGAATGGATGCGATTATCACATTCTGGATATCAAACTGGGTGCTTGGGTAACGGCGGGCTTTCCGCATCCTGTTTGGGTGACCGGTCATGCGACAGGATCATTCAACTTGTGCGATGGACTCGTGACGGGCAGCTTCGATGCGAATCTCAATATAGGCGATGCCTGCTCTCCGTCCATTCCGGTCGAGAACAATATTACGTACACTGCGCAGGATGCCGCCGCTGAACAGTTGAATGATCTTATTCGAACAATTAACCCGTCTCCTTATGCCACGAACTTCAATCCCGATAACAGTATCGGAATTCAGTACGGCTTCACACCAAACGATGCATTCGATGTTCAAGAACAGCAGGCGAACGGGAGCCTGATCTATCGGACATTCCAGGCGAGATATACTGTAACGCTCGATTCGCTTGGTCTGGTGATGCCCTATAGCAACATTCCAAACCAGTCTGCCAACTCTGCGGAGCGTACGATCAACCCGTCAAATGTCGAAGTTCGCGACCCATCCAATGCCGCAAATACCGCTCAGCGATCAGCCAATAGTCAAACGAGGACGCACGTCTCACATAGTAACGTCACTGAAAGCATTCAACCGGTCCCGCAACCCCTTGTGCTCGTGAGGGGTGCACAGCCAAACTCGCTCGGCGAGTATTTGTATCGCGTGTTGCGACCTGGGCCAGCGTCACACATTGGGCAACATGTGCTGAACATGACAGACACAACTCGCTACAAGCTCACAGTTATCGGCGAACTATGGGAGCTGAAGAACAATGCGTGGGTGAAGGCAAAAAAGCGTGACAATACGTATGTGTCTGCAACAAAGATCAGCAATTTCAATACCGGTGTGCATCCACCCATAAGACCCTTGCAATCGCACGAACAGAATAACCACAATAACATGCAGCAACACTAATGCAACAAAAACAACCTCAGCCTATACGTGTTGCACGTGTGCGTGTGCTCGCCGTTGTGATCGTGTTATTGGGTGTGACGAGTGTTCGTGCGCAGATTGTCGGATTTGCAAAGGATAGCACAGATCTTCGAGATGCACAACGAGCGAGGATCGGGTTAGCCGCGCGCACGTATCAGGATTCTATCGTGCTACGTTGGGCACCATCGAAACCGGTGCTCTTTCAATTCGGAATCAGATCCGGATATGTTATCGAGCGCGCACCTGTCGGCGCAGATAATAAAGCCGAGAACTTCGTCGCGATTGCGACGAGTACGATCCTGCCTTGGAGTCAGGACCGCTGGGAGCAATATTTTGCGCATCGGCCCGAGATGCAAGATACCGGTATGATCGACTACGACGGCATCGCATACAGCATGCTCTACGATTCCGTTAGTCCTACGCTCAAAGTTGAGAACGGCGCTGGGGATGTGGCAGATATTCAGCAAAAGAAGAGCGCGTTCGATATGAAGTTCGGCATCGCGATGATCGCAGCGGATCGCAGTAGCGCGGCAGCTGAGGGACTTGGTCTCAGGTTCGTTGATCGGGGTGCTAAAGCGAATACTGCTTACGCGTACCGAGTCCGTCTACTTGGCGATACTAAAACGTACACAGTGGAGGCAGGGACTCTCATTGTTAGCAACGTTCGTTTTGTGGCCGCAATTTATCATACGGACTTGCGTACACTCGAAGGCGAAAAAAGTATTTTACTCACGTGGCCGATCAATCCGAAACTTGGTTCTTACTTTGTAGATCGCTCGGATGATAATGGGAAGAGCTATCATCGCTTGAACAAAATCCCGACCGTCACGCTGCGGCCCGCTGCAATGATCGTTAGTGATAGCGAAGCGCACTTCGATACCGGACTTGTCAATTACAAAGTGTATTTCTATCGTATCTACGGCACTACCTCGTTCGCCGACGAAGCGTTGGTTGGTGAGATCAAGGCAATGCCCCGCGATCGCACACCGCCTGAGGCTCCGTTTCTTCCAAATCCAAAACCATTCGGAAAGCACGCGATCAAATTGGTTTGGGAGATGCATGATCCGGTCGCAAAAGATCTTGCCGGGTTTAATATTTTGCGTGACACCTCGGAAAACGGCGAGTTCGTTAGGTTGAACAAAAAACCTTTATTACCTAACGAGCGTGAATATCTGGATGATGCATTCGAAACGGAACTGCCCAATTACTATGAGGTTGAGGCAGTCGACACTGCCGGAAATGTGAGTCGCTCTTTTCCGGCTTTCACTCCGATTCCGGATTCGATACCACCTGCGATGCCAAAATGGATCTCAGGTAAGATGGATACGAACGGTATTGTCACGCTTACCGTCAAAGCGAACAACGAGCGCGACTTTATGGGTTACCGCTTGCTTCGGTCGAACTCGATGGAGCATGAGTTTGCTGCAGTGCACGAAACGTTTGCGCCCCAAACCGGTGATTTCGAAATGCGAATCGGACGTGATACGATCTTGAATGACACGGTGCAAGTTCGATCGCTTACACCGTATGTATACTATCGGGCTGTGGCGCTCGATCAAAGCTTTAACGAGAGCAATCCCTCCGAGATCATTGCGGTCGCACGGCCGGATAAAGTACCACCTGTCCCACCCGTGATCACAGGTGTCAACGTTACTGACTCTTCGGTGACGCTAGAGTTTGTGCCGAGTTCAAGTCTTGATGTGAAGACGCACACACTATTCCGTCGGATCGCAACCGATAAGCCCGGCGCTTGGGACTCGATCCTTCAAGTGAGCGGCAAAGCCAGAGTCGCGCTGGATAGATCTGTCACAAAAAGTATTCTCTACGAGTTCACTTTGCGAGCAACCGATAGTGCCGGCAACCTCTCGGCGTATTCAGGAAGCATATCTGCAAAAGCATATGAAACGGGTGTATGTCCCGCTATAACAAAATTGGTTGGGTCGTATGACTCTGTAAAAAAGCAGATCTTACTCAACTGGGAGTACGCCGATCGCGGTGCAGGATTGCGTTACATAATCTATCGATCGATCCGAGGCAAAGGATTGCAACAATATGCGTTAGTAAAAGAAGGGAAGACTCACACATTCTCCGATCGTGAGCTTTGGGGTGCGGGCAACTATGAGTACGCAGTGAAAGTAGAGCTCTCGACCGGAGCGGAATCCAAGTTGAGCGAAAAGGCGAGCATCGGAATAAGATAGTCTTGAATCGGAGAATCAATATTCGTCACATTGTGTAGTTTCATACGCGCAGGAGGACTGAGCTCGTTCTCCCTTATTCCATTCTCGCGCTGAAGCATCAATGATCTATTCCATACATGCAAAAAATTTGCATTGCTCTTTTTGTTGTGCTGTTTGTCGGTTCAGTGGAGGCACAGCCGCTTCGCTCGCTCTTTGGTTTGGGTGTTAACGCTGGTGCGGGTTACGGAGTTAATGAGGCGATCGATCGTCCACTCGCCGGTACCGGCCGAATATTTTTGCTTTGGCAAAATGCATTCGGTTCACATATTTCCCCCGATCTCGGTGCAGGTTTTATTCAGATCAGCAGCGGACAAACCGGACGTTGGGCCGACTATACTACCTCGATTAACTTTTATGATCTGCGCTTACGATTCAATCCGATTAATTCGGAGGAATGGGCACCATACATCTATGGCGGAATCGGGACGGCGAGTTACCAAGTGCTCGAAGTGCCGCCGAACGCTGCTCCGGATGCAAAGCTAACCGGTAGTGCAATCTTTTTCCCCATCGGAGTTGGCTTTTCACATAAAGTCGGTTCACATCTTGCGGTGAGTCTGACGGCCGGTGGAAATCTTGCTATGACGGACGATCTCAATCCCGTTCACGATAACGTCCACGATGGTTGGTACACCGGCATGCTCGGCGTGACCTACACATTCGATGACGGACCTACAGATTCCGATCATGATGGGATTACCGACGAAGAAGAACTGAGGCTCGGTACCGACCCCAATAACGCCGACACAGATGGCGATGGAATTTCCGACTACGATGAACTCTATAAGTACAAAACAAATCCGCTCAATCCCGATACCGATGGCGACGGACTGAAAGATGGCGAAGAGATATTAAAATATCGGACGGACCCACTTAAGAAAGATACTGATGGAGATGGACTTTCCGATGGAGATGAAATTTTTCGGTATCATACGAATCCTCTTGTCGCGGACACAGACTCAGACGGTTTGTCCGATGGCGATGAAGTCCTGAAGTATCACACCGATCCGTTGAAGCAAGATACCGATGGTGACAATCTTACGGACGGTGAGGAAGTCTTGCGATATAAAACGGATCCACTCGCAGCCGATACGGATGGTGATGGTCTGACGGACGGAGAAGAGGTGAAAATGTATCACACCGATCCGCATAAAATGGATACGGATGGTGGTGGCATTTCGGATGGCGTCGAAGTTCGAAGAGGTACGAATCCACTTGATGCGGTGGACGATATGCCAGTCAAGCACGCAGGCCTTGATCTTAATATCGGCAGGTCGATCGTGCTGGAAGGTGTCGTCTTTGAAACGAACAAAGCGATCATCAAACCGGAGTCGGAGCCTGTGTTGCAAAAAGTGTTGACGACGTTTCGAGATAACCCAACGCTTCGAGTAGAGATTCGTGGGCACACCGATAATACGGGCTTGCGTACGAAGAATGTAGCGCTGTCACTGCAGCGTGCTCAAGCCGTGCGTGCGTGGTTCATCGCGCATGGAGTCGATCAGAGTCGAATGACCACGAAGGGATTAGGGCCCGATCAACCCATTGCTCCCAACGACTCGCCGGCGAATAAACAAAAGAATCGCCGAATCGAATTTGCAAGAACGAGCTAAACTTTACCAACATAAAAAAAGGGACGTGATGCACGTCCCTTTTGAATTCAAGTTACTTTAGGTTAGCTCAAACAAGCTTCGCAGTAACTGTGATGTTCGCGACACCTGCGAGTGCTCTGCTAACCGGGCAGTTCTGCTTCGTGCCAGCTGCGATCTCCTGAAATTTAGCATCGTCGATACCCGGAACGGTTGCCGTAACTTCGAGATGAATGCTCTCGATCGTCCACTTGCCGCTCGCGTTATCAAATCCTACGGTTGCGTGTGTATTGATCGATGTCGGAGGAAGTCCGGCCTTCGTCAGGTCACCCGAAAGTGCCATCGAGTAGCAACCAGCATGTGCTGCGCCGATCAATTCTTCAGGATTCGTACCGACACCTGACTCCATGCGGCTGTTCCAGGAGTAAGCGCCTTTGAATGCGCCGCTACCAAATGTCATTTCGCCCGTACCACTCTTGAGGTCACCTTGCCATGCTGCGTCTGCGTTTCTTGTCTGCATTGTATTCTTAAAATTAGATTGTTTTGAATTTTGCTCTTTCGGCTGTTGGAGCGCATAGAACACGCATCGGGGCAACAGAATTCACGACAATAGTAGGCTGATTTGGCGAAGAAAATCTGGACTCAGAGTCCTATGCTGCGTGTTGCCAACCTAGGAAGGCGTTAAACTTTTCGTATTCAGCTACCCGAGAATCTTCGTGCATCAAAAAACTCATATCTGGTCATTCTTTCTCACATTGATCACGCTTGTGATCATGCCCGCATTGAGCTTCGCGCAGTTTCCGTTGGTTCGGATCAGCGACCCTCTATCGACTGACCCCGAGGAAGTGACGATTGCGATCGATCCGCTAAACCCTTCATCACTTGCGGCGGCAGCGAATATTCAGTATTACTATTCGTCCTCGGATGCAGGGCATACTTGGGCGCAAGGGATTCTCAATTCAACGCTTGGTGTGTTCGGTGACCCATCGATGACTTTCGATGCCGAAGGGCGCCTCTATTTTGCACACTTAGGTGGTTTTGCCAGAACCCCTTCTTGGCTTGATCAGATGGTCGTGCAGCGTTCTGATAACGGGGGACTCACTTGGAACAATGGTGGAGGTACTGCCATCGACTCACCGCGAATGCAAGACAAGGAGTGGATTGTTGCCGATCAAACTACCTCGCCATATCGCAACACACTTTACATGGGTTGGACGCAATTCGATAACTACGGCAGCTATGCGCCGATGGATAGCTCACGAATCATGTTTGCAAGCTCGACAGACCAGGGCGCAACCTGGTCGAAACCACTTCGGCTTGATTCCCATGCAGGCGATTGCGTGGATAGCGATGCAACGGTAGAAGGTGCGCAACCTGCGATCGGCCCGAACGGGGAGATATACATTAGTTGGGCAGCACACAATGCGATTCACTTTACTCGTTCACTTGACGGGGGCAAATCGTTTGACACGGAACGCACCATTGCGAGTATGCCCGGAGGCTGGGCGTTTGAAGTCCCGGGGATTTATCGTTGCAATGGATTGCCGACAACACTTTGTGACGTCAGTCACTCTCATAATCGTGGAAGTGTCTATATTATATGGGCCGATCAGCGAGCAGGAGTAAACAACACCGATATTTTTCTGATCAAGTCAACCGATGGGGGGATGAATTGGTCGAATGCTAAACTCCTCAACACGGACACGGTTCGATCTGGCGGAGCTTCCAGCGTTGCGCAACAATTTTTTCCATCGATGACGATCGATCAAACGACGGGAAGACTCTACGGCGTTTTCTACGATAGACGAGAGCACATTGGCGACACCACGGATGTCTATCTTGCTCGCTCGATCGATGGTGGGAAGAGCTTCGAAAATTTTAAGGTGAGCTCTGAAGTATTCATTCCGCAGAAGCGTATCTTCTTCGGTGACTACATTCACATCGCAGCGCAAAACGGAAGAGTCTACCCGATCTGGATGCGATCAGACACGACTGCGCTGAGCATCTGGACGGCGCTTGTGACCGATACATTGCAAAGTTTGGTGACCCCCACGCAATCACTTGTGACGGATCTCATTGTGGCTTCAAGTCCAACGACCGCAGGCTCAGCCTCATTGGTACTGTCGCTCGGTGAATCGAGCAACATCGACTTGAGCATTTACGATGTGTCCGGCCGCGAGGTGCAAGAAGTGGTCCGAGGCACATTCGCATCCGGTGAATATCACTTTGGTTGGAACGGTAAGAACGGAGCCGGTTCTGCAATGCCGAGTGGTATGTATTTCTGCCGGCTCCACGCTCGCGCTGAATCAAATATCGCGACAGCTCCAATAACCTTAGTGCGAAAGGTACTCCTACTCCGATAGCTTCATACGTAGAGTTCTCGCGAATACTAATCCTTTTCAAGGATGCGCTTTGCCGTTCGGAGATTTCGTATTCCTTGTTTATCCAATGTCGGGAAAGTCAGCTTTAGCGATTCCAGCTTTTGAATGATGGTATCGGAGACTGAAATTCTGGTGAACCACTTGTGATCGGCTGGTATGACATGCCACGGAGCCCACTCTGTACTGGTATTTCTGAGCATTTCTTCATAGGCCGTCATGTAAGCTTTCCAGTGTGCCCGCTCTGTGATATCTGCGACTGACATCTTATAGTTTTTTTCCGGCGTCTCGATGCGTTCGAGCAGTCTACCCTTTTGCTCTGCTCTAGAGAGATGAAGGAAAAACTTAAGCACAATGATACCATTGCGTACGAGATATCGCTCGATGTTGTTGATATCCTCGTACCGCTCGTTCCATAAATGTGCACCCTTAGCGATGGTCGGGATACGCTCCGCTTCGAGAATTTCCGGATGCACCTTGGTGACGATAACTTCTTCGTAATAGCTGCGATTGAAGATTCCCATTTTCCCACGCTCCGGAAGAACTCGAAGCGAGCGCCACATGAAATCGTGATCTAGTTCATAGGTAGTGGGCGCTTTAAAACTAAATACGTCGACTCCTTGCGGGTTGACACCGGACATGACGTGCTCGATCACTCCATCTTTGCCCGCAGTATCCATCGCCTGCAAAATGATAAGAACTCCGTACGTATTTTGTGCATAGAGTCGCTCCTGTAAATTGGAAAGCCGATCAATATTTTTTGACAATTGTGTTTCGGCGTGAGCTTTGTTCTTGTAGCCATCCGTGAATGCGGGGCTGTGATCCTTGAGGCGAAACTTGCCATTCGTCGGGACGAGGAATTTGCTGGAGTTCATCGGCTAATGGTTGGAATGATTGAGAATCTGCAATAATATTTGTGAATATATCCTATCGGAGCGCGAAAACGCAGTGCAAGGTTCCAATGGGTCTCTTTTGACCCGAAAGATTGTTTTGCGTCAATGCGTGCGTAAATTCGTACGAGAGTCTTGAATGCACATTGTTAAACGACCTATGCCGCTCGCTGATCATTCAGAAAAACACTTTACCGCGTCGGAGACAGTACGAGATATCGTGATCGGTATGTCGGACGGATTGACGGTGCCGTTCGCGCTAGCGGCCGGATTGTCCGGGGCGATTTCCGCATCGAACATCGTCGTCACTGCCGGCCTAGCCGAAATTGCAGCGGGCTCGATCGCGATGGGACTCGGTGGATATTTGGCTGCTAAGAGCGATGCCGAACATTATGTTAGCGAGCGCAAGCGCGAACAGCATGAGGTCAAGATCAAAGCGGAGATCGAGGCACAAGAAGTGCGCGACGTCTTCAAAGAGTACGGAATTTCTGAGGATGAGAGTCATGCCGTCGTGGAAGGTTTGCGTCGAGATCCGGAAGCATGGGTAGATTTTATGATGCGCTTTGAGCTTGGCTTAGAAAAACCAGATCCGAAGCGAGCACTTGTGAGCGCGCTCACGATTGCCGGAGCCTATATTGCCGGGGGATTCATACCGCTCAGTCCGTATATGATAGTCTCGAGTGTCCCGCTCGGTTTGCGTTGGTCGGTCATCGTCACGCTTGCCGCACTTGCTGTGTTCGGATATGTAAAAGGCTCGTTCACAGGGTCGCATCCCTTGCGCGCAGCGTTACAGACGGTCCTGATTGGCGGCATCGCAGCAGCAGCAGCGTTCGGAATTGCACGAGCGATCAGCTAAGCGAAATGTTCGGAGTGTTTTTGAAAGAAGTGCACACTACTGGATCAAATGAAATTCGAAAGTAAAGCAGCAAAAAAAATTCGCAAGCACAATGATACCGTCCCAGGGAATTCCGGACGTG
>JBDTCS010000291.1:0-2644 GCA_039923455.1 Kapaibacterium sp. (SeqCode)
GAAAATGCTTTCGTGTTGCCGAGTGCGCTCTGTGGCGCATAGCTTGGTTGCGTCGCCGATTTTGTAAAATCAAAATTTGTGGATACGCCGTTCGTTGGAATAGCTTCGGATGCAGTCACACCAGAAGGGATTGGCTGCTGAGCACGTAGTGTTGTTGACGCGAAGGTCAGCAATAGTGCTGCGACGAAAAGTGTAAGATTATTTTTCATAATAAATCGGTCTCATTATAATATTAAATTCAAAGGTGCTATCTGCAATCAAACGCGCTTAGTGCAAAACCGTAAACGAGCGCAATTGCGTGGTGCCATTCGCGCGAAGCATAACGTGATACACGCCGGCCAGAAGATTCGTTGTTGAGATGCGTGTCGGAATAGCATCGCGCAACGAGTTCGTCAAATCCAGCACCGTACGGCCAAGCAGATCGACAATTTGCAACGTCGCATTCCTCGTGTTTGTAATCGCAGAGATGTTGAGCACAGATGTACTCGGATTCGGATATAACGTCAATTCAAAGTTCGCAGGCGCACTCATCGAGACAGCGAGTGGCCCCGGCTCTACATATGCGATTGCATAAAAATTAGTGTAGATCGGTGATGATCTTCCTGGTGGATTCACTGTCCCGTCAAGGAATCCTTGCGCAAGGATATTAAGATTAGAATCGACGGCACCCCAACTCGAACGTGTGTTCTCTGCTGTTCGTGCTCTTGCAGGCTCTTCGTCCGCGCGCCAGCTGAAAGTGTTCAGCAGCGCTCCATCGCCGGAAATGAGTGGAGCAATCGCGAGATGAAATTCTTTCGCCACCAAGACATGTGGAATCCGAAGCGTGATCCATGTCGGCCCGTGAATCCTACTCGCCGAAATGAAGAGATTATCCACAAGGGAGCGATTGGAAAGCGCGACATGTGCCGAACCGATCGCGGTTTCTATGACGGTGTCTTCAAGCACTCCGATCACAACACTATCAGAGCTTATTGCATCGATCAAGAACGAGATCGAATCAAGATAGCCACTCTCGCCAGCAAGTGTAAAACGCTCGTCATAATAAAAGAGCGTAGTGTCGTGGCCACGTTTGTCATTGCCGATCCAATCTACGAACGGAAGCTTGTCATTGAAATAGCTATACGCTGATGTATTCGCAAGCGTCGAGTGCGAATTATTTTGCTGCGCATGCGCAACTTGCGATAAGAATAGAATTCCGAAGAGGAGAGCTCCAGAGAACAGAGAGAACGACCTAACAACTTTCATAGCCATCCAAAAAAAAATGGGAACAACGCGAGATACGTGTTCCCATTATAATCCACTTGGCGTCACTTGGGTTCAGTTGAACCCAAGCGTGCTGTGTCGACTCTATTTATGCATCGGGTGACTCGAGGCCTCGTCGCTATCGAGGCCGGTGGTATCATCAGCGAGTTCTTCGGCAATGATTTCGTCATCCATTAGCGCAACCTCATCGGTGACCGCGACCTCATCGTTGAGTTCAACCTCATCGTTGAGTTCAACCTCATCTGTGAGTTCAACCTCATCTGTGAGACCCATAGTATCATCGACAAATTCCTCGTCAGCTTCTTCGGTTTCGTCAGGGACAACCGGAAGTTCTTCGGCCATCTTCTTACGAGCGGATTCAAGTTTCTCGGCAAACTCTGTGCGAGCTTTTTCGGACATTTTGTCTTTATCCTTGTCCTTCTTGCCTTCTTCTTTCTTCTTCTTGACGACAGGCGAGAAGACCATCGTCATCATACGACCCATCATCGAAAGATCTTGATCGATCTTGGAAAGATCTGTAAGACGCGCTTGGAATTCGCGAAGCAATTGTTCACCGAATTGCTTATAGGCGATCTCACGTCCTTTGAATTGCACGGTCGCTTTGACCTTGTGCCCTTCTTGAAGGAATGCGCGAGCATGACGGAGCTTAAATTCGAAATCGTGCGTGTCGGTGTTCGGATGAAAGCGAACCTCTTTGAGAAGTTGCTGATGCGTTTGCTTTTTGGCAAGCTTGTCGCGCTTCTGCTGTTCGTATTTCCATTTACCGAAGGCAATCAATTTGCAGACCGGAGGTACAGCGTTCGGTACGATCTCGATCAGATCAACACCACGCTCGCGGGCAAGATCCATCGCCTCGCGTGGTGACATCACGCCAACCTGGCCGTCGTCATCGATCACGCGAATTTCGGGTACACGAATATTTTCGTTCATGCGCACGCCTGGGTCGCGTGAGGGCATGACACGGCTGAAGCGATCCATACGCTTCTGTTGGTTCGGCGAAGGCCCTGTGGGGCGTACGAACGTGCCTCCAGGCGTATAGGAGGCACCACCACCGGCTGGGCGTGGCGAAGGTGCACCGGAAGATGAACTTGCAGGTGCAGAACCCGGGGCGCGCTTTTTAAGCGTCATGCCGCCGATGTTCGATGATACGGTAGTTGGAACGGAGGGGGTGGATTCCGTGGCCTGAGATCCCGTCTCAGGTGCTTGGGGCGTAATGCTCTCGACTGTCTCCAAAAAGTACTAAAATCAGTAAAAAATGCTCAATACTCTAACTTAGAATAATTTTATTCCGGAATCGCAGACTCCCGGCTAATCAAGCTTAATGCCTCATCGAGCGAAACCGTTCCGATGTTACCCTTGCCGTGACGCCTAAGCGAAACCG
>JBDTCS010000292.1:0-14442 GCA_039923455.1 Kapaibacterium sp. (SeqCode)
TTCCTCAGTTTTCAGAAAATTATAAAGTCAAAAAGGTGACGACTACTTCCATCCAAAAATGAACCACGAGCAGGGAGGAGGTCCGGATCGGAATCGAGGGCATCTTACGAGTGGAATATCGATCACGCATTATCTTTTGATGAAGCCTTGCGAGGTTGTGAGCTTTCCATCGGAGACGGACAGGAAGCAAGTCTTCAGAATTAACTTAGCCTAAGCGAACAACCCTCCCTCGGGTGCCGGTTTGCAATAGCTTAACTCCATTCGATCGAGCAGATATCCCCCGGAACCAATCCCGACCTTTGAAGCATTAGTAAGCAATCACTTACGTAAGCAATGACTAACATATCGACACTCTTCGTAGCCCTCGCTGATCCGACTCGCAGAAAGCTCTTCGAGCGAATCGCTGTTCGATCGATGCTTGCCGGCGATCTCGCGAAAGGCATGCGCGTCACTCGTCCGGCTGTTTCGCAGCATCTAAAAGTGTTGCGTGATGCGGGACTTGTCAAGGTCGAACAAGAGGGGACTCGAAGAATCTATTCCGTTGATCCACGAGGCGTTGAAGCTATGCGTTCCTACCTGAACCGCACATGGGACACCGCCTTACAAGCATTTAAACAAGCAGCAGAACGAAAGGACTAACAATGCAAGATAATTATACGATCAAAAGAGAGATCACAGTAGCTGTTCCGATTGAGAAAGCATTTCGAGTCTTCACAGAAGGCTTTGATGCATGGTGGCCGCGAACGCATCATATCGGAAAGCCGGAGATGAAAGAGGCCATCCTCGAAATGAAGCAGGGTGGAAGATGGTATGAACTCGGAGTTGATGGTTCGACGACAGAATGGGGAAAGGTAGTGAGCGTTGACCCACCGGCACGGATCGTCCTTCTGTGGCAGATCGATGCGAACTGGGCTTACAATCCGCTTCTCGAAACTGAAGTCGAGATATCTTTTCGGTCCGAGGGTGCGAACAAGACGCATGTTACACTCCTTCACAAAAACCTCGATCGTTACGGGGACGACTATAGCCAGTTCATGGGATCTCTCGGGTCCGATGGCGGCTGGCTCGGTTTGATGAAGGTCTTCGCCGCAGAGGCCGAAGGAAATATCACAGAGAAGAACCGGATGCTTAAGGAGTATGCAGTTGGAATGGAAGAATTGAATGTGGGATAGCGCAATCATCGTTACTCGATTCCTTCATCCATCAAAATGAAAGAGGAGGCCATCGGCCTCCTCTTTAGCGATACAATCCGAACTAACCTGCGTTATTGCTTGATGAAGCCTTGCGAGGTCGTTCTCTTTCCATTGGAGACGGAGAGGATGTAATAGCCAGATGTTAAGGCGCTGGCATCTATCCGAACGGGTTGTTCGACGGAGATTGTGCGCTGCTCCGATAGACGCGTTCGGCCGAGTACATCAAAAACGCGAATGGTTGACACGCCCTCCGCGTCCGAATAGTCAAAGGCAAGCTGCTGCATTGCCGGCGAGGTGAGTATTTTTAACGCGGATGCTCGAGGAAGCTGCGGGCCAACTGCTGCAACAGGCGGCGCTTCGTATCGGTACATAAAGCATGTGTCACCGAACTCAACCGACGAGACGAATCCAAGTTGCAGAAGCCGAAGGAAATCTCGTAGAGAAAAACCGAATGCTGCGGGAGTATGAGATAGGCACAGCTGAATTGAATGCTGTGTAGAATGACACGAGTAGGAGTCCCGCGGAATGCTGGATTCCTACTCTTCCCTAAATGAACGATTGCTCAAGTGCGTCCTGTTATCATTTTAATGCACTTCGAATGGGATCCGAAGAAAGAGGAACAGAATCGCCAGAAGCACAAGGTCTCTTTTGCCGAGGCTACGACAGTGTTTGACGATGTTAAAGCGGTTGTCTTCGACGATCCGAAACATTCGATCGTCGAGCCTCGTGAGATCATACTTGGAATGTCTATTTTGAAGCGCATTTTGCTCGTTTCCTTTACAGAACGGCATAGCAATCTAAGAATTATCAGCGCAAGAATTGCGAATAAGAATGAAAGAGAAAAATATCAAGTCTTCCTCAAAGCTCGCCCGTAAGCCCGCCGAACAGGATGATCTTGCAAGAAACTACGATTTTGACTACGCCAAAGCGAAGCCGAACAGGTTTGCACACGAGAGTAAGGACCAAATGGTTGTGCTACTCGATAAGGAGTTAACGAGGGTATTCAAATCGCCGGCCGAAGTCACAAATGCACTTCGTTCGTTGATTCAAGCAATCCCTTCAGAATCACGCAAGCGGCGTAAGGTTGCGTAATGTTCTCCGAATTATTGGTTTGCTCTGGTCTCCATTACCTCAAAATCTCCATAATAAAATAAAACGGCAACTTCAATTCCTCCGACTCGGTGATACGATTCGGCAGAACAACCTTCTCCTTGAGTCAATGTGCGCACACTGCTCACTGCTGAAGCTTGCTTGTCTCCATCCGATTTGAAAAAGGACTTGGCGAGAATTTCGAATTCCGAGGGCGAATGGAGAGGCTTGATCAATTGAATGCAGGATAGAGAAGCATGGTTGCAAGCAAAGAGTGTTTGCACATTTCTTTTGCTCGAACAAAATGAAAGAGGAGGCCGACGGCCTCCTCTTTAGCGATGCGATTCAAGTAAAGATGATTCGGCGTCAACCCGGTTTCGATGTTTTAGGAATTCCATTCGCGGAGGAGGATGGGCTCGCAATGTATGAAATCGCTAGCTTTGGGTGCGAACAGCATCGTAATATTGCGCAAAGGAGACTCACCGAGGAGCACATCTTTCCCAGATCAATTGGGAACTTTCCTGAATAAAGACGTGTCGATTTTGTCGAAGCAGGGGAAAAGTAGGAAGCTTGAATGTAGAAAGTCTACACCTCCAAACTCCTACACCTCCAAACTCCTACACCTGCGAAACCTTACACATTATGAAAACTGCTAAATTTCTTCTAGGGTTCGGACTTTTGGTCGGGTTGCTCTCTCAGGCTACGGCACATCATTATCCTGATGTGACGACGACAGGTCCCTGGGTCGCACCGGGAGTATTTGATCACGCGACCTATGACGCTAATAACCACTCGCTATTCATTGTTTGCAACATTTCCCCCAGCGCCGCTTGTGCATCTGGCGGGTCGAATGGTACGACAACAAATGAGGATGTGACGGGTGGGGGCTCAACACAGACAGTCTGGGGTGTTACGGCTGGCGATGATGCTGCACACCAGTTGTAAACCTAACCTAGTTGAAGAGTTCGGAGGAAAGAAGGTGAGCGAATTGTCTTCTTTTCTCCTGAACTCTGCGGTTCTTGTCTTAGCAAGCTTGTGGCTCGTGGGGTGTGGAATTCACCCAATGAGCTCGACACTTGCGACTCTGACTCAGGTCCATCTCTTTGAATCCGACTCAATTATTCTTGCTGGAATCACAGACGCAGTCTTAAGTCCAAGTGGTGAGCGGGTAATAGTATTTTCGCGAGCCGGCAGCGCATTCGTCTTTGATGTACGGACGGGCGTTGCAATCGCTCGTTTCATTCCCGAATCGCAACTATCGGATTCACTTGCAACGAAAGCTCATGATGAGCATTTCGCGTTTATCCTTCCGGGTAGGCATTCAAACTTACCATTTGGTGCTAAGCAAATCGAAGGAGCAAAACATGGTGAATTTCATACTGGTAGGTTTATTAACGATTCATTAATTATCCTACTAAGTGTTATTCACGCGCCCGCCTACGATACTTCGGATTTCTTTCATACATCAAACAAAATGATGTTCATCGATTATCCTCAGGCGTGTATCGTAGAGTGGTCGCTATCGTCTAAGTCTTTTCAAGTCCGTCCGCTTATCAATAGGGGTAGCGAAGTATTTCCTCAGGGGACCGCACTAAGCCTCGACAAGGACGGAACACTCTTGACCGATGTCATGACTAGTCCTCGTGGCATCTCACAAAAAAGCGATAGCGCATGGCTTATCGACCGCTGGGAGCGTAGTGGCTCATTTATTCGCCATGAAGTGAATGCGCCTACGGATATTCCTTCCAAAAAGGATACACATTCAAAAATCTTTTTGGCCGTGGCTGACAGTAACTGCAAGTACCTTGCCTTTCAGCGTTGGCCGTACTTCTATGATATAACAAAGGCAGCGACTTTTCCTCTACTTGCTTTGCCTTGTCCAGAGTTGCCCTTTTTGACACAGCAAGTAACTTTCAGTTCATTGCCGCCGTCGCATCCCTTTTATGTTTATGATCTTCAACCGGTTACAAATGGGTGCTCCATCATCTCAATCGTTGTGCCTGATCCCGCGCACCCGCTGAATACCTGGCTCATTCAGCAGTACAATTCCAATGGAGACTTAGTTAAACAAGCATCGAATCCTGAAAAAGGCCTCGATGGACAATTATCATTTTTGACGTACTCTTACGCGCACGACACGTACCTTTCTTTTTTCTTGGATGCAACGAAAGGCTGGACATTGAAGACTTCTAAACTGGAGTAACGCTTGATGGGAAAACAGCATTTATGCTCGTTCTTAATGGCGGCAGCATTCTTCCTCGTAGCAGTACCGCCGACAGAAGCTCCTGTTCGCTGCGCTATGGCTAAGAATAACGAAGTGTTGCGCGCCCTTAAAGCAGGCGATGTTCGTAAGGGCGAATTCCTGCTCATATATTTTGGCGCACTAGGCGAATGTCAAAAGTGCACTCAGAGTGCATCAACAACGGCTGAATGCGTTGCCTCAAAAACTCATGTCGTGATGAAGTACATTGCTATTGTTCGTTGTAGCCGTGAACTCGAAATAAGCGAGTACAAGAGAGAATTTGGTTGGCCGTATCCAGCCATCAGGGAATTGGATTCCACACGCACCTTACTCCAGGTGCCGTCGAATGCCCGCTACGTCCTGTTTGACAGCGCGGGCAACCAGCTTGGAATCATCAACGAAAATGAGTTTCTGACCCAGGATTGTGAGCGCTTAGCGGCCCGTTTGCGATAAATCAGTGCTTCGTTACAAAAATGCACCACGGGTAGGGAGGCCGTTCGAATCGGAAACGAGTCTATCCTCCCACAACGATGAATATCGGCCGTGCGTTATTGCTTGATGAAGCCTTGCGAGGTGGTCTTGTTTCCATTGGAGATGGAGAGGATGTAATATCCAGAGGGTAATGCGCTGGCATCGATGCGAACGGGTTGTTCGGCTGCGATAGCGCGCTGCTCTGATAGACGCGTTCGGCCGAGTACATCAAAAACGCGAATGTTCGAGACGCCCTCCGCATCCGTATAGTCAAAGGCAAGTTGCTGCATTACCGGCGAGGTAAGTATTTTTAACGCGGATGCGCGCGGAAGCTGCGCGCCAACCCCCGCAACAGGCGGCGCTTCGTATCGGTACATGAAGCATGTGTCACCGAACTCAAGCGTCGAGACGAATCCATGCCGCGGATCAACCCAGTGCATCTGCATCATCGCTGCTCCTGAGAACGAAGTGGAATCGACGGACCAAGAGTTGCCGTGATCACTGGAGTAGTATAAGGTGTCGGCGTACACCTGGAAAATTCTTAGGTCACTGTAGTGCTCTATTAACCTCGGGCCAAGTCCGTTACCAACAAAGCACCAAAGAGTATGTGGTGCAGTCGCAGAAATGCCGAAGAGCCGTCCGGCAAAGGCATCATGTCTTTCCCAGGTAAAGCCGTCATCCGGCGAATAATAAAAATCAGATTTACGACCGCCCACTTCATAAATTTCCTGAAGGCACTCCGCGAGTTTCGGGCCGCATTCGGTGTGGCCCCAGACAGATTGAGGGAGCGAAGCGTCAGGCCGAATCGCATGCCAGCTTCCTTCAAAGTAGTGGAACACTGAATCACCGTGCGTCACCCAGATATTATTTGAGTCCAGAATAGTCGCGTCATCGATCCACGCCTTTAGGAATCTACCTGCAGAGTCGTAAGACCTCCATCCGTCATGCGTGACGATCATAAAGGACTCGTTTGCTAGAACTCCAGTAGAGTCGATCTTACAGATATAACGATAGCCATCCGACACGCTATACATCTTCTGACCGAATGTGTGCGTGTGGTATGGCTTTCGTACGAGATAACTCGCGATTGTATCCGAATTAATACCGACCTCCTGCTCGGGAATATCGAGATCGATTGAGCCGAAACCGTCCTTCGCCGATTGAAAGGCATCTAAAGTCCACACGTCATCCTGCAAGTATTTGATTGCCGAATTAGAGCGTAGGTCCCAACTCTTTCCGCCATCTGATGTCCCGAAAGCGAATAAATTATCGGGCCCCCTCCCGTTCCGAACGCAGAGCAGGATCCCGTGCAACGTGTCGCAAAAAGCAAAGTCGATCGGCCTATACTGTCCGATCATTACTTTCGACCATTTCCCAGGATTTTGGCATGCACCTATTTTTGGACTCGCGAGTAAAAAAAGATTCAAACATACGAGCGTTAGAAGATTTCGAGACTACTACTCATATTGTTATTGGAAAGTTAGAGCTTCGCTTTCTGTGCAATTTGGATTATGAGAATTGCGCCGAAGGATTTGCATCGTTGGCAGCAGAATGTTTTCACAGGGCAGTTTTTTAAAGACACATAAAGAACAATGACCCCTCGGCCAAAAGAGTTCTTCCTCTCCGCCATGCTTCAAATAGCCCCGTTCAATTAGTACCAAAAAAAAGAGGCCGAAGCCTCTTTTTTATAAAACGATTCTTGATCGTGAGATCAGGTGCCAGCAGCGTAATCGAGATTGTAGGCAACCTGCTCTTGCGTGAGTGCATCGATCGCGATACCCATCGTCGAGAGCTTGAGTCCGCCGATCTCTTGATCTTGCGTAGCCGGAATGTCATAGACCAATCCGCGCTCAAGTACTTCCTCGCCTTTGTCTGCCTTGGCGAGACGAATCTGCGACATGAACTGATTTGCAAAGCTCATATCCATAACTTCAGAAGGATGTCCTTCTGCTGCAGCGAGATTCACGAGGCGTCCCTGCGCAAGCAAGTACACGCGACGGTTTCCGCTGAGGAGATACTCTTCGCAATTCGCACGGATCGTGCGATGATTTGCTGAGCGCTCTTCCAAGTCCGGAATGTTGATCTCGCAATCATAGTGACCTGTGTTGCAAACGATCGCGCCATCCCTCATGCTCTCAAAGTGACGAGCAACGATAACGTCCTTCACACCTGTCGCGGTGATGAAGATATCGCCAACCTTCGCAGCTTCATCCATCGTCATAACGCGCATACCTTCGAGCGTTGCCTTAAGCGCAGCCGTTGGCTTGATCTCCGTAACGATGACGTTTGCACCCATGCCCTTCGCACGAGTTGCAACGCCCTTGCCGCAATGTCCGTAACCTGCGACGACAACATTCTTACCGGCGAGCAACACCGAAGTTGCACGGATAACACCGTCGAGTGTCGATTGGCCCGTGCCATAAACGTTATCGAAATCCCACTTGGTCTCTGCATCATTGACAGCGATGACCGGGTATTTCAGCTTGCCATCAGCGCTCATAGCGCGAAGGCGATGCACACCTGTGGTCGTCTCTTCGGTACCACCGATGACGCCGTCAGCGAGCTCTGGAAATTTGTTGTGCACGGTGAAGATCAAATCCGCACCGTCATCCAGTGTGAGGTTCGGCTTGAAATCGAGCGTGCGCTCGATGCACCAATAAAACTCTTCGACGTTCATGCCATACCAAGCGTAGATCTGAATCCCGTTGTCGGCAAGCGCGGCTGTGACTTCGTCATTGGTCGAAAGTGGATTGCAACCCGACCATGCGATCTCCGCACCGGCTGCGCGAAGCGTTTCGATCAGGACTGCTGTCTCTTTGGTGACATGCAAGCAACCAGCGATACGATAACCGGCAAGCGGCTTCGACTTGGAATAGATCTCGCGGAGCTTCATCAGCACCGGCATTCTGCTCTCGGCCCACTCGATCTGGCGACGACCGGCGTCGGCTAACTTCAGATCCTTAACTTTATACTGCCCCTTTTTCTCGTCCATGTATGCTCCTTAGAGTATGCTCAAAATAGTTACTTCGCGCGTTGAACAGCCCCGGTGTTGGGGTCGTTCCGAAAGCCGATACGTCGATAATTTAGTGTCGTTTCAGGCGTACGTGCGAGCGTACTTTGCCTAAAGGCTCAGCGATGCTTTTTCTTCTTCGGTCCGCTCGAATGCACCTTGTATTTGGGGCCTCCCTTGCCCTGGGTGGTCTCAATATAGGCTGAGCGGTTTCCAGCGGCTCTTAGGTCAGCCAAACGCTCCTGAGCGAGCAAATTGCTGGAGGTCGAATATCCCCCCGATGAGGCAGCTGCTGCATGTTTGTGCTTGGCTGGTTTCGCACGCTTATGATGCGCTTTCGGATGTGGAGGCGGTGGAACGGTATCACGAACCGGCGGAGTAGGCACAGGTGGAGGAGGCACGGGCGCGACAGTATCCTTTTTTGGCGCTGGAGCTGCATCATGGACGATCACGGTGTCGTGATGGATAGCAATGATCTGACGGTCGTGATGTCCGCCAAAATTCCAAAAATGTATCAACGCTACGATTCCGAGAATTGCAAGAATTCCAAGAAAGACCGCAGTGGCGGTCATTCCACCGGATTGATGTTCCGTCTCACGTTCCATAGACTTCTCCACTACACTTTTTTCAACAACACTTCTGTCGGTAACACTTTTGTCCACTGCACTCTTGTCTACCGGATTCTTTTCGCTGACCTTTCCGCTCGCGTCGCGATTACCGGTGACATTGTTTTCCGTCACTTGCCTAACTTCAGTTGCACCGGCAGGAGGCAAACTCGATTCGGCACCGGCTTTCGAGATTGCACCACCAGGTCGCGAATCTTCGATGATCTCCTGCATAGCTTCGGGAGTGATTCCATAGCGCGCTGATAACTTTTGCGCTGTCAAACTTGGGTTTTTGGAGTCCATCGGTGTTCTGCTAACGGTGTTCTGCTGAATGTACGCTAATAGCTATATAATTATTCTGGACGTGACACAGGGCGCTTAATTTCGGAATCAAAATGTCAACCGAGCGCTCACCCAGATCGATCGAGGCATCTCATTATACGATGTCCAAAAGTCACCCGGGCTGTTCAGAATGTTCTCCGCTTTTAGCAATATAGCTATTTGCCGCGAGCAACGGACGTTTGCGTCGAGGTTCAGAAACGACAACGACTTGGAATTCCGAGCCAAATGAACAAATTCGACCGAAGGAAGAACTCCAAAAGAATTTTCGTCCGTCCCGCCGAATGCGTTCAAATGGTAGGCAAGGCTTGCCTTTAGGACAGGTTCGAATTGCACGCCGATATCCTTGCCGGCGACAGTTGCTGAGTGATATTCGAAAGTTGCTCCGATAACGTCGCGCGAAAATATTAATGCATTTCCACCTGCAGAAACAATCAGCCGACGCGTCTCTTCCGGCAAAGCATAAAAGAGCGAGCGACCGGAATCGATTGCGCTTTCGCGAAAGACGAGTTCGTGATCGCTTTCGAAAAGTCGGATTTCTGCTCGAATTTCGTCATCGGCAGAATAGGTGAAGTGTGTATATCCGCGCAGATCAAAATTATTCGTGCGCGTTCTACGTGGATCAATGACCGATTGCTTCACAATGCTCGAACTTGCAAACTCGGGATCGGTGAGAATTCCTTCGCGACCGGATAGCAATGTGTAAAACGGATTCACGTTTGCAAGCGCAAGATTATCATCGAGCGAACTCGCCGGTTCAAACGAGCCACCAACTTCCCATGACTTTGTCAAGCGAACACCGAGTCCACCGATCGGAAAAACTTTTGTTCGCGATCCATCAATGTCATTCGCCGAAACCAGTTTCAATCCTGCTCGCCACTGAAAACCGAGCGAGGTTTCATCCTTGAGCATCAGGCTAATATTCTGCGCTGAGAGATCAGTGGAGTTTGCAAACCCTGCAGTGCTAAATCCGGATGGGTTTGGTAGCGGCTCCGCACTTGCGTGCTCGTAAGCGAGTGCACCCAAAAGTGAGAACTCCGAATGACCGAGTACAAACTCGGAATGCGCAGTGATATTTTGTGAACTTTCCGAAAGCGAAGGATCGAGTCCATCGCTCAAAAAATGTGCATCGATCGCGAATCCATACGCAAGCGAACGCGAGAGATCACCATCGATCAAAGCGCCAATATTGGTAACCGAAAGCGTATGCTCCGATCTTACCGGCGCACTCGCTGAATCGTGATAGAGCAAAAGCTGCTTGCCCGTCAGCGAAAGATGTGCGCCGACGCTGGAGCTTTGAAACGGCTCAGGTTCATTTCCGATTTGTGCAGCGCCACTGGCTGCAAAATTCCAATACTGTTCGATCGGATCGTCACTTTGCCGATGCAAATAGTCGCCATCAAATCCAAGTGCAATCCTATCATTTACGCCAAACTGCAAGGCACCTGCGAGACGAGGTAGGTACGGCACACCCGCACCGACTTCGAGCATCGCTTCGAGGTTTTTCTTTTGCCGAAGTGGTAAGGGCAGTGGAGACTGATCGAAATAGGGGAGATTCTCGCGAGTAATCGGATTCATCCCTGCGAGCACCGTCGAATCGAAGGGCACAGGATGTCGATCGATATCCACCATGATCTGCTGCGGATACGCGTAGCGAACTTTCGCGCCGTTTCGAATTAGCTCCGGCACTTCGACGATCTGTGAATCGATCCACTGTTTGTGTGAGAGCGAAACGCTGCTATCACTAATTGCGAGTGCAGAATCCGAAAGTCCTGCGAGCGTTGGATCATTGATCTGCATGGTGTCGCGCAAGAGCGCACTTTTGCGAGTGCCGCTTTTTAGCGTGTCATGAAAAACAATTCGATGACCGAGCACGCTCTCTCGATGCGTAAGTTCTGCACGCATCGATGGGGGAAGTTGTCGTTTGCCCGGAAAACTTTCTTGTGCGCGTGCAATTTGTGGGAGTACAGAAAGGACAACCACAAAAAGTATTAGCACCGAACGCATTAATTTTGTCACTTGCGTCCTCCTTTCTTCTTCGCAGGTTTCGCTTTCGGCTTTGGAGTAAGCGCGTCGAGCATCGCCTTTGCGCGTGCAGCATCGTGATCGGAAAGATCATCTCGCTTCGTTAGAGCTTTGAGTGCTACAATTGCAAGTGGCTTTTTGCCAAGTGCCGTTTGCGCTTCGGCAACTCCGAAAAGTCTTCGAGTATTGGATTCCGAAGCGAGTGAGTTATCGTGCTCGGCCATTGCAAACTCCAGCAGTGCGGGCTGCCAAGCTTTTTCACCAATGTAGATTTCACCGATTCGGACAAGTGCAGCGCTACCGAGTGCATCGTGACGCCTACTGTTTGCGATCGTTTGCAAAGCTATCCGAGCTTCGGAGCGTTTATTCAGCTCAAGCAACATTTGCGCAGCACGAAACTGCGCCTTTGCTCCCAGAGAAGTTTGCAGAGTATAACGCATCGTGAGCAGATTCAACATCTTGATCGCAGAATCTTTTGCATTGCTCGCGATAAGCAGATCGGCATACTCACTGATCGCAGTCGGGGCTGCATCATACGAGTAATAGTCAAGATCAAAAGTCTTTTGATAATAGACAGCCGCACTGTCGAGCTGGTGTCGCGACTTGGAGAGCCTTGCGAGTTCAAGCAACGAATTATCCGCGGCTTCTGACTTCGGATATTCAGCGGTCACTTTTGCAAGCGATGTGATCGAACGCGTAGTATCTCCAAGCGAAGCATACGCTCTCGCGATCAAGAACTTTGATTGCGGTGCAGATTCGTGCTCCGGATATTGTTTCAGAAATTGCTCAAGTGTGGAGATCCCTTTCGCAGGCTCGCCAATACGCAGTTGCAACTCACCTTTATGAAAAAGTACTTTAGGTACGAGTTCACTCGAAGGGGAGCGGACGAGAAAGCTATCGGCGGCAGCAACTACTTCGGGATATCGCTTCAATCGGATCAGCGCATCCTGCTTTCGAAATAGCGCATCGCCGGCTTCATTCGACTGAGCATAATCTCGCAACACACGTTCGAAATAGATGAGCGCATGCGTGTCGTCGTTCCGATTCTCACGCTCAGCTCCCGCAACGAGTAACGATCGAGGTGCGAAAGCCGAACTCGGAAATTTTGTAACGAGCTTTTCAATCGAAGCTTCTGCCTCCGTTGGCAGATTGATCGAATAGGCTGCGAGCGCAGAATTAAAATATGCTCGATCGAGAAGATCGGACTTCGGAAATTTAGTTGTGAGATATCGAAACACATTCATCGCCGAGCGACCGCTATCAAGCCGAATGCGTGTCACACCAAGTTGATAGAGCGCTCTCGTGGTGCGCAGATCGTTAAAGGCCGGACGATCGACGGCTTGATTGTAAAGATCGTTCGCATCGCTCAAATGTCCGACAGCATATTCCGCATCACCGGCTCTTGCGAGACCATCGTACGCGTACCTCGTGATTGTATCGAGATCGAGCAGATGTTGAAACGCTTGCGAGGCCTCCGGAAACCGCGCATGACGAAAGAGCGTCCAAGCATATCCATATTGTGCGTCGATCACGCGAGTGCTTTGCGGATACTCTTTTAGCACCGTCTGAAATTGTTTTTCGGCACCATCAATATCACCGTGCCGAAGCATCGCACGCCCGAGCCAAAAGTGCGCTTCGTCGGTACGTGTCAAGAGATATGCCGGATTGGTTGCGAAATATGCTTGCAGATCACTCCGTGCAGCATCCCATGCTCCAAGCGGGATGAGTGAAAGCCCGCGCTCAAGATGAGCGAGTGCACGGGAGTTCGAATCAGCTTCAGCGAGACCGTGTAGCGCCGTCGAAAAATACCCAACGGCCTTCTCGAATAAATTTTTGCGATAGCTAAGCTCACCCATCAAGAGTGCACTGAATGCCCCCGATGAGGTTTGTTCCGAACTGAGTGGCTCCAGCAAAGAACTCGCGCCGAGATAATTCTTCTGAATAAACTTAACGAGCCCTAATTGATAATTTGCGCGAGAAGAGTAGAGCACGCTCTTATCCTGTGTAAGTCCGATGAGTACGTGCTCTGCCTCTGAGTATCGTTCGGCTCGTGCAAGTGCGACACCGGCGTAGAATCGTGATCGCTCCGGAAAATCGTTATAGAAAAAGAAGGTGGTATCAATCGTGTTGTGATGAACCAGCGACGAATCGAGTGTCGCCACCGTCAGCGGCGAGTGCGGCGTTTCATAAAATCTATCGGCAATGCGACCTTGCTCTCGCAGTGACAGATTCGCCTCGCGACGGATGAGCAATCGGGAGATCGTATCTTGCGAAGCGAGCGCAAGAAATTCCCGCGCTGCTGCATCATATTGATCTTGTTGAAATAACGACCAACCTTTTTCGAATCTAAGTGCATCACCAACGAAGCGACGTTGTACCGGAGCGAATCCACTTTTTATCGTGTCCGGTGTTTCGACAAGAATCTGCTGTCCCTTTGCAAGTGTGACGGTTGCTTTCGCATACTGGCCAAGCTCGATCTGCGCACTACCACGAAGCAACGCAACCTCACTTTGCCAATAGGGCGACACCAGCTGTGCCGGCGGAGGCGAGGTTTCGTTGTCGCGCAAACTTTCGAAGTCAAATCCTGCACCGGTGATGGATGGATTAATCAATCGCTCCACGTTGCGATGCCGTAGATACAGCGCTTCGACAAGCGGCGAGACGTATTGCATGTTGCGCGCAGATGTTCGAATTTGCAGCTTGGATACGAGCCCCAGCGAGTCAAGCTCGTTTAGAACAACCAGCGATGCTTCGTATTTCTTCTCGGTGCGAAGGACAGCCGCCGTGCGCAGTTTTGCAAAGATGCGAAGCGGAGATGATTCGATGCGAGATGCAGCACGAAAATCGGATTCGGCATTTGCATATCGGTCTTCACGTTCGGCAAGTTCGCCACGCCGGAATAATGCGAGCGCAAGCATACGCGATTCGGTCGCGGAAGCACAGGCGGTGTCATAGTGCGTATGGGCTTCGCCAAAAAGTCCGAGCGCCGTAAAGCCCTCGGCAAGCCAGAGTGCGGATTCCGCTTTGATGTCATCCGGAAGCGGTGCGGTTTGTTGTTCGAGTTGCGTCATGCGTTCGACACCTGCTTCGACATCCTCGCGACGCAACGGAGCGTGCGAATAAAATTGCAACGCACTTAGTAAACTCGCTTCAATAAAACTTCGTGATCCGGGATAGGAATTCTTCAATCCTCGGTCAAGCACAGCTTGTGCGGCGAGTGAATTCCCCAAATTAAAATCAGCCAGCGAGCGAAAGAGATCGCAAGAATAAAATAGCCCGCTAAATTGAATATCATTCCGGTTCGATTGCTGAAGTTCACCGAGTCGTGCACCAGACGCGCTCGGCAGCGCAAACTCACGAAAGTCCAACAGATCGGCTTCTACGGATTGCTCCGGTGAGGGAGTAAAAGGCGAAGAGAGTTCGCTTGGGGCATTCGTCGTTTGTGCAACGCAAATGTGATCTGAGCCC
>JBDTCS010000293.1:0-14299 GCA_039923455.1 Kapaibacterium sp. (SeqCode)
GATATGCCGATGAAGTACCGCACCAAGTGCGGAGACTATATCCGTCTGATCTCCGGAGCCAATGGAAATGACATTCAGGTTGGCACGGGAACGCATGTCTACCTTGATGCCGGTGAATTCGCTGAACGACCGTTTGTGCTCGCACCGGAAAGTTATACTTCCGTCAAGAAGCTGCCTTTTTTGACGATGCAGTATTCCTACACCGAAGGTATAAACGGTGATCCGGCTCCTGCTGACCCGTTCATGATCACAATGACGCCTGCGGAGCAATTCCAGAGCAAGATCATTTTCCGCACACCAAAGAACCCGAACAATAACGGTGACTTCATACATTTCAGTACGTTCGTCGGTGATGCATCGAAGCTGATGAACATTAAGTTGAACAACAAGTCACTTTTATCATGGGGTGCGGATCCCGTAAAGACGTTTCCGGGAACATCGAATCCGGTGATGGGTGCAACCCGTTTGCAATTGCCGCCTTCGGAAAATACGTACATCGCAGTTTCTCCTGATTCAAAATTCGGTCTGTATCTTTACGGCTTTACATCTGTTGACGGTTACGGATGGCCTGCTGGAATGGCTCTTAACGTTCCATCCAAAGATACACTTCCACCACTGGAAGCAAAGCGTATAGAGATTTGTGGTGATTTTACGGTGCATCTCAACGAGCCGAGACACATCCCCTCTTTTTCTTTTGAGGATACGCGAATTTCAAGCGTCGAGTTGATCACGGACCCTGCAGACTTGCGTTGGACGAAACCTTCGTTCAATTATATCCTAACCGTTGATCCGAAATTCCTTGCTGGTGATTCGACCGCTGATTACACCCTGAATGTGCAAGATCTTACGCAAAACGCATACGCTGCCGTGTATACAGTGGATCGTGCCGGTAACGATACCGTCTATCAGTATGCCTACACCGCACCAAAGCTGATTGTTACGCCAGCGCCGATATATGATTTCGCACCGGCACTTGTCGATAACCAAGTTTGCAAGACCGTGACATTCAAGAACGGTCAAGCCACAGGTGATCTTCACTTGACGAACGCCTCTATCGTGGGTAGTGCCCAGCACGGCTCGTTCACCCTGACCCCAAGCAGCATCGATAAGATTTTGCATCCTGGTGATAGTATGCAGGTGCAGCTTTGCTACACTGCCTCAGATACAGGTGTTTCCAATATTTCATTGGATACGCTTCAGATTTCTGCCGGCTGCCCGATCTATCACTACCCGCTGACGGGCTACGGTGTGACTCCACTTATCGTTGCCGATGATCTGAACTTTGGTGTGATCGATAGCGGTAAGTCTGTTTGCAAAGATCTGAAAGTTGCGAATGTCGGAACAGCCGACCTTATCATCAACAAACAAGATCTGATCAACACGGTTGATTTTTCCATTAACCCCGCACAGGTTTTCCCGATTATCCTTAAGCCGGGTCAGTCGGTCAACATCAACTACTGTTTCCATCCTTCAAAGACGGGTCCGTTCACGACGCTCTCGATCTTTGCAACAGGCAACCCCGCGCGCTTCTTGCACTCGATCAAGGACACTTCGAACTTGATCGGACAGGCACTTTCGCCTGGTGCGAAGTTGACTTCGTACGACAAGAATTTTGGAATCGCGACGTGCTCCGAAAAGCCAACACTCGTTGACACGTTGTACAATAACATGACGCGTGCCGAGACGATCGACTCTGTACTTATCACGGGTAAAGATGCAGCGTCGTTCCGGATCGTTGGTTACAAGCCGAACAATCCGTATCCGTATCAATTGGATATTCAACCAGGTCTGCCTGGCGTGGAATACACCATCCAATTTGATCCGACAGTCAAAGGTATCAACTCGGGTGTGCGAACCGCACAGCTGGATGCGTACGGACATAGTGGTGAACACATTGTCGCTATATTAACCGCGAATAGCAAGGCTCCAAAACTTACACTCGCACCAGGTGCCGGTACGACTGTCGATATGGGCACGACGCTCATTTCGCAGACACTTACGAAGACATTCACGATAACGAACACCGGCACCGATGACATGACAGTCGGCTCCGTCACGCCAACAGGCGCTGATGCAGCGAACTTCACTGTTACGCCAGTTGCGCCGTTTACACTTGCACCCGGTGCGTCGCAGATCATGACGGTCAGCTTTACCGGCACGATTGCAAGAGCCTATAATGCTGTGATACAGGTGAACCCGACAGGCAATACCTGCGTAATTCCTGACGGACAGCCGGTAAAAGCACAGTTGACTTCGACGGCGTATCTTGTCCTTGGTGCTGATTACCAAACGGTCTTCACATGCAAGAATAAGAGTCTCTCCGGTACCTTCCAGAATCTGAGTTCGAATGATACTGTCATGCTACAGTCGGTTGTGGTTGCGAACTCCGGAGCTTGGACGAATGCTGCTGACTTCGCGCAAACACCTGCACTCACATTCCCGATCGCTGTTCCGCCACAGGGCAAGGTGATCGTGCCGGTGAGATTCGCGCCGACTGCAACAGGCGTACGCAATGCAGGACTTATCTTTACTTTCGATGCACCACTCGGAACACAGTCGCAGACTGCACTGCTCACGGGTATCGGAGACAACATTCCTGAAGTGCTCGGAGTTGGAAATGTCACGACGGGCGTTACACTGACCGGCTATGCGAATGATATCGTCGATCTTCCGATCATGCTCTCGAAGCCATTCCAGAACTTGACGCCGGACGTCTATGGATACGATTTCAAGCTAACTTGGATGCAGGATGCTTTCGAGTATGGCAGCGTCTCCGGTCCATCCGGAGTGACGGTCGTCAAGGTTGGTTCGACAGTTGACCCAGTGACACATCTCGAAACGACGGAGTTCAAGGCGACCAGCCCGAATCCGCTGTCATCTGAAAGTCAACTCGCGACCGTGAAAGTACGCGTTATGGTAGATACCTCGCTCTCGACAGCGATCACCGTTAGCGATATCCAATTCCTCGATCAGAGTGGCAATGCATCGCTTTGCTACATCTCATCGACGCCGGTTAACGGAGCATTCAACTTTGTTGCTCGCTGCGGTGACAACACGGTGAAGGATTTGCTAAGTGGCCGCAATCTTGTACTCACGATCGGCAAAACGGAGCCGAATCCATTCCATACGACCACAACGATCCAGTACGACGTTCGCCAACCACTGGCGAATGTAACGCTCGGGATCTTCGACGCACTTGGCAACGAAGTCGCTCGTCTGGTAGACAACAAGATGGTGCCTGCTGGACACTATTCTGCAAAGTTTGACGGCGCACGTATTTCTTCAGGTACCTATTTCTGCCGGATTACGGACGGCACAAACACGGCAACCAAGGAGCTCATTCTTTCGAAATAAGGCCCGAGTTTTCTGTTTCAGCCGTTGCTCCCGTCCACTATTTGTGGGCGGGAGTTTTGATTTTTAGGGGCAGGGTTCGAAGTTGGGCAAAACATTTAGCTTAATCGCGGTGTTTGTACTGTTCGAAAGTATCGAATACAATTTTCAAAAATGGGTAGAGCAAATTATGGCAAACAAATGGTTGGAAGTACAGAAATTTGGACAGAGCCTCTGGTATGACAACATGAGCCGAAGCTTCGTCACCTCCGGTGAGTTGCAGAAGATGATCGCAGAAATGGGGCTCTGCGGAATTACCTCGAACCCCTCCATTTTCGAGAAGGCGATCTCCAAAGGCAAAGAGTATGATGAGGACATCGAATCATACGTGCAACAAGGCCTCTCAACGGATGAGACGTATGATAGGCTCACGACGGATGATATTCGAGCGGCAGCAGACGTATTGCGTCAAGTCTATGAAGATACCGACTGTGTGGATGGTTATGTGAGTATCGAAGTCGATGCTCGGCTTGCCAACGATACCGAGAAAAGTATCGAAGCAGCACGCAGACTTTGGACGACGATCGGTCGGCCAAACATCATGATCAAAATTCCTGGCACGCCTGCCGGCATCCCCGCGATCCATTCGCTTCTGCGCGAAGGGATCAATGTGAATATCACGTTGCTCTTTGGCCTTGATAATTATAGTGCGGTTGCGAATGCCTTCGTCACGGCTCTCACAGCACGGCACCATGCAGGTGAAGATGTATCACATATTGCAAGCGTTGCGAGCTTCTTTCTCTCACGCGTTGATACGAATGTCGACAAACTGATCCAAGAAAAGATCGCCGACAATTCCAACGAAACGAAGAAGGCGCACCTCACTTCGCTCCTTGGCACTGCTGCGAACGCTAATGCCAAGCTCGCTTACGAGCGCTTCCAGCACATTTTCCACGGTAAAGAATTCGCGAAACTACATGCCGCCGGTGCAAAAGTGCAGCGCTGCTTGTGGGCAAGCGTGAGCACGAAGAATCCTGCATATAGTGATGTGATGTACATCGAGCCACTAATCGGTAGCGAGACTGTGACGACGGTTCCGGATGAGACGATCGCGGCCTTTGCAGATCACGGTGTGGTTGCCGATACGCTCCAGCAAGGAATGAGCGAAGCGCATAAGGTGATCAACGATCTCAAATCGTTTGATATCGACACCGAACAAGTGGCGGCCGAATTACAACTCGAGGGCGTCAAAAAGTTTATCGATGCATTCGCAGCCCTTTCTGCGAAGCTCGATGCTAAGCGCCAACATATCGTGACGATTCAATAACCGTGCATTGATAATCCTGATAGATAACAAAAATGAAAGAGCTCTCCCTACGGATCAATGAGGAATTGCAAAAGCTTTCGGAAGCGCAGGCTCCAAGTGCGATCTGGAATCGCGATGTGAGTTTTTGGGGGAAGACCGAGGCGTCTGCGAAGGAATCTATACGCACACGTCTCGGATGGCTCGATTCACCCACCGATTTTTCACTGAAGGTCTCCGAGCTTACTGCGTTCGCCAACGAGATCAGACAAGAGCGGTTCACAGACGTTGTACTGCTTGGCATGGGAGGCAGCAGTCTTTCGGTTGAAGTGCTTCGCGATATTTTTGGGGGAGCAGAAAGTTTCCCAAAGTTGCAGATACTCGATAGCACGCATCCGGATCAGATTGCTGCGCTGGAAGCATCCATTGATCTCGCGCACACTCTTTTTATCGTTTCGAGTAAATCGGGAAGTACCATCGAGCCAGATTCCTTTCTCGAATATTTTTGGAATCGTGTAACGACGCTCGGTGTGCCGCATGCCGGCGGACATTTTTGTGCGATCACCGACCCCGGTTCGCTGCTTGTTTCGCTTGGTGCGAAGCGTGAATTTCGCCGTGTATTCCTGAATCCGACGAATATCGGTGGAAGATTTTCTGTGCTTTCGTATTTTGGTCTTGTGCCTGCAGCGTTGATGGGCATTGATATCCGTTTGTTATTGGATCGCGCGCTCGAAGCGGCGAATAATAGCAAGACGGAAGGAGCAAAGAATATTGCTTTGCGGCTCGGTGTCGAGATTGGCGTTGCTGCAAACCTTGGACGCGATAAGCTAACTGTCCTGCTACCGAAAGAGCTTACAAGTTTTGGACACTGGCTCGAACAACTGATCGCCGAGAGCACCGGCAAAGAAAAACGCGGTGTGCTTCCCGTGGTCGGCGAAGGAGAGACAGCGAGTGCTGCGTATGGAGAGGATCGCTTCTTCGTTGGAATTGATCTCGTAGGTGGAACCGCGATCAGCTTTCCACCCGATCCGTGCTTTCAGATGTCGATGCAGGACAAGTACGATCTTGGAGCGCAATTTTTTATTTGGGAGTTTGCAATTGCTGTCATTGGTAAAGTGATCGAAGTCAATCCCTTCGATGAGCCGAATGTAACAGAAAGCAAACAAAACTCGCTTCGTGTGTTGGAAGATTTTCGCAAGACCGGGACGATTCCTGACAGCGGAACAGTGATCGATGGCGTCCGTCTGCGTACGGATATTCAAGGTAACACGATTCAAGAGGTGGTCCATGCTTTCCTCGAAGCGAGCGTCAAACCTGGCTGCTATATCGCCCTGATGGCCTACATCGAAATGTCGAAGCAGTCGGAGGATGCACTCACAAAAATTCGCTCAGCGCTTGAACAGCGGTATCATGTTCCCGTTACGCTTGGTTTTGGACCCCGCTTTCTGCACTCCACCGGTCAATTGCATAAGGGTGGACCGGCTGAAGGTGTGTTCATTCAGTTCACCGACACGCCGAAAACAGATCTGGCAATTCCGGGAAAAGATTTGACTTTCGGAACATTGATCAAAGCACAAGCCGCCGGCGATAGACAGTCGATTGAAAAAAGAGCTCGACCTCTGATCAGTTTTGGCTTCGAGCGCGGTACGCTCGCATCACTCGAGAAATTACTCCCTGATTTTTCCTGATGTAGCGAATGGAATGCTTCATCGTGGAACCGCGGGATGTTACTGAAGAAGAGCTTGTGCTTCGGAGTGACGAGGCTTATCATGCGATAAAAGTTTTGCGTTTGCGAGACGGAGAAAAACTGCTCGCGACAAATCTTATCGGCACTTGTTACGAGTGCGCAGTTTCGGGACATGCACAACTCGGCCCAAAAGAGCTCGAAGTTCGGTGCGCAATACTTGATGCATGGCCGGAGTTTGGCGAACCGGAAAGAAAAATTGTGCTGATACAAGGCATACTCGCGCAGCCCGCCCGATGGGAAATGCTTTTAGAAAAAGCAACGGAGCTGGGAGTAACTGCGATCTGTCCTGTCTTGACCCTGAGAACCGAACCTCGCGAGCCAAAACGTGATCGTGGCGAGCGCATCTTGCGAGCAGCGGCAAAACAGACGAGGCGAGCGCGCTTGCCAGAGCTTCGCGAACTCTCTACGCTCACCGAGGCGTTACACTTGGCGCGAGAGGAGGGTAGGCGGATTCTGATGCTCCACGAGGCAGCTGAGCTTTCGGAAACGCTCCAGAAGGCCTTAACGGGCATTAAAACAGAGTTGTTAGCAGTGGTTGTGGGGCCGGAGGGTGGATTTTCCGACCAGGAGGTTACCGAAGCCCGAGACCGATTTGGCGCGAGCATAGTTTCGCTCGGCACTCGAAGATTGCGTGCCGAGACAGCGGCAATCGCCGCACTTGCTATAGCCATAGATCGGTAGCCATCCCGAGTTGCCTTTTCGCGAGTTACTTTTTTTGATCACGAGACGCACTTTTTCACTTTCCATTTCGACGAACGATCCATGGCCGAGAATCTGCTGGAAGTCAAAGGACTGAAGAAATATTTCCCGATCAAGAAGGGCGTGTTCTCTAAAACAGTGGGTTATGTCAAGGCGGTGGACGATGTCTCGTTCACGATCAGACAAGGCGAGACGCTGGGCCTCGTCGGCGAATCGGGCTGCGGTAAAACTACGACAGGCCGTGCGATTCTTCGCTTGATCGAGCCGACCGCAGGCTCCGTAAAATTTGAGGGCGAAGAAGTCACGGAAATGTCGGGCCACAGGCTTCGTGAAATGCGTCGTCAGATGCAGATCATTTTTCAAGATCCGTTCAGCTCCCTCAATCCGCGTATCACTGTTGGTGGAATGCTGACAGAGATATTAAAAGTGCATGGGCTGCGTACAACAGATGCGGAGATCAAGGACCGCGTGAATGAATTGCTCGAGACAGTCGGCTTGAGTCCCCTGCATGCGCGTCGATATCCGCATGAGTTCTCGGGTGGGCAGCGTCAGCGTATCGGTATTGCTCGCGCACTTTCGGTCGAGCCGAAGTTTATTGTTTGCGATGAGCCCGTCTCGGCGCTTGATGTTTCCATTCAGTCGCAGGTATTGAACTTGCTTATGGATCTTCAGGCGAAGCTAGGCCTCACCTATCTTTTTATCGCGCATGATCTTTCGGTCGTGAAGCACATCTCCGACCGTGTTGCGGTGATGTATCTTGGTGAAATCGTGGAGATCACCGATTACAAATCGCTCTATGCCGCGCCAAAGGCGCCATACACGCAAGCACTATTGTCGGCAGTGCCGATTGCGAATCCGCGAGGCAAGCGCCAGCGTATCGTGCTTACCGGTGATGTTCCGAGTCCGGCGAATGTACCAAGCGGTTGCTATTTTCATCCGCGGTGTCCGCAAGTATTGCCCGAGTGCCCGAGTATTCATCCGTTGCTCGAACCGATCAGCGAAGGTCACGAAGTGCGTTGCATCCTTTATGCGACTAGTGTGCCTATGGGAATCGCGTTGCCAAAAGGTGTGACACGAGACGCTATCGCGGCGTAATTCTTATTCTCGTTGTTATACAAATGCCGTAGTCGCTCCACATGCGACCTCCTCCTATTTTGTAGTTCTGCGAAATGAAACTCGAGCCGACGATTCCGGGAGTTGACGAGAACACTGATGTGATCGGTCGCTATCAAGCGAAAAACGAGATCTGGACTCCCGCTAATGCGATCAGCTTTTTTCGGATTCTGCTCGTGATTCCGGCAATTTATCTTCTGACGAGCAAGCAATTTTCTCTCACTGCCGCCCTATTTTGCTTCGCCTATCTGACAGACATTCTCGATGGGTTCGTAGCAAGAAAAACTCACGACGTTACAGAACTGGGCAAGGTGATAGATCCGATAGCCGATAAGATTTTTGTCGCATCCGTGGTGCTGGCCATGCTGGCAGTCGGACTGTTGCCGATTTGGTTTGTCGCAGTGATCGTTTCGCGGGATATAATTATTTTGCTCGCCGGAATTTGGGCAACGCGGCGTTTTAAGGTCGTTTTGCCCTCAAATTATCCCGGTAAGGCGGCGGCATTCTCGACTGCGGCTACACTTTTCCTATCGCTGCTCGGAGTTTCCGACACCGTTTTGGTGTTTATGATGAGCTTGAGCATAGCGCTCTTGATTCTATCGCTTTTTGTCTATGGCGTGCGGGTGTTCAGTTTGCTTCAAAAAGCAAACACTTCCACCCCTCACTAAGGCACTCCTTTCTCACTTTTTGGTATGGGTTTTTTCGATAAACTAAAGCTTTCAAGATTGCGGGATGGGTTGAAAAAATCACACGATGAATTCGTGCGAAAAATCGACCGCATCTTCTATCGCTCGCGCCCGATCGACGACCAACTCATGGGCGAGATCGAGGAGACACTTCTGCTCGCGGATGTTGGCATGATGACGACCGAGCAGATCATCGGCGACTTGGTGCAGCGCATGACCTACATGAAGTGGTCCAAGGCCGATCAGCTTCGTGATGAACTTCGCAAAGAGATCATCAAAGCGCTTTCGCATCACACGAATCAAAAAGAACTCGAAAATCCGTTCGCTGTACCCGAGGGGAAGCGACCGTATGTGATCATGATCGTGGGTGTGAATGGTGTTGGTAAGACAACTACGATCGGCAAGCTCGCGAATAATTATCGCAAGGCCGGCAAAAAAGTCGTAATCGGTGCAGCCGATACATTCCGAGCTGCCGCAAACTCGCAACTCGAAGTCTGGGCCGAACGTGCGGGTGTCGATATTGTGCAACAGCATCCGGGCGCAGATCCATCGGCGGTTGCATTTGACACGATCAAGTCCGCGCTTGCAAAAGATGCGGACGTTGTCTTGATCGACACTGCCGGCCGCTTGCATAACAAAGCTAATCTGATGCAGGAGCTGGAGAAAATGTCGCGTGTGATGCAGAAGGTAATGCCGGATGTGCCGCACGAAGTCTATCTCGTGCTCGACGCAACAACCGGACAAAACGCATTGCAGCAAGCGAAAGAATTTACGAAGGTCGCGCCCATCACCGGTCTCGTGCTCACGAAACTCGACGGTACGGCGAAAGGCGGAATTGTAATTGCACTTTCCAACGAGATGCAAATTCCGGTTCGCTATATCGGTGTTGGTGAACAGATCGATGATCTGCAGCCATTCGATCCGCTGGAATTTGCCAAAGCACTTTTCGGTGACGAGATGTTTCAAGGCGAGTCCTACACAGAAACGGTAACCGAGAAGGCCTAATGTCCATCATCCAAAGGCTTCCACCATCCCTCGCGCAGAAGATCGCTGCCGGCGAAGTCGTGACTCGACCGGAATCGGTTGTGAAAGAACTCGTCGAAAATGCACTCGACGCAAAACCGAAATCGGTTACGATCGTATTGAAAGACGCGGGTAAAGCGCTCATTCAAGTGATTGATGATGGTGTTGGAATGTCCAAAGAGGATGCATTGCTTTCGCTCGAACGTCATGCAACAAGCAAGCTGAGTGCACTCGAAGATCTTGAGAAACTGCGCACCTTCGGTTTTCGCGGTGAGGCACTTGCAGCGATCGCATCGGTTTCGCAATTCGAACTTCGTACGCGCCGGCATCAGGATGAACTCGGCACGCTCGTCGAGGTCGAAGGCGGGATTCAACGTAAGTGTGAAGCGACTGCTTGCGAAGAAGGGACGACGGTCTCGGTACGCAATCTATTTTTTAATATTCCTGCGCGACGAAAGTTCATGAAATCCGAGGCGACGGAGTTCAAGCATGTCGTCGATTCGGTGACACGTGCTGCGCTTGCCTATCCGGAGGTTCGCTTTATTTTGGTCAACGACGCTGATTGTGTTTTTGATCTTCCGGCGTTTCGCCCGTTGCCGGAGCGCATCGAACAGATCTTTGGCTCGCGGCTGCGCGGTGCATTGCTTGCGGTCGAAAGTGTTTCACCGCTGTTGCATGTACACGGATTTATCAGCTCACCAAGTTTTGTCAAGCGTGTTCGGACGGAGCAATTCTTTTTCATCAATAATCGGCCGGTGCAATCTCGTTCGTTGAGTTATGCACTTGCGAGTTCGTATGAGCATCTGGTCGAGAAGGGTGCATTTCCTTCGGGCTTTTTATTTGTCGAGATCGATCCATCAAAGATCGACGTCAATGTGCATCCACAAAAGCTGGAAGTGAAGTTTGAGGATGAGCGCAGCGTGACGGACGAAGTGCGACGTGCTTTACGAAGTGCTTTGCAACGTGCGACGACTGCCCTTGCAAATGAAGGTGCACTCGCACCCGATATGCAGTTGCCTGAAGCAATCAACCAAGGTACGGGCAATGCGCGTTTGCGGTATCCTGAATTTGGGGGTTCGGATTCTCCTGCGTCGACTGATAAAACCAATGGTGCGTCCGTGATGGGAGCGAGTGTAGCCAGCCCTTCCTCGAATGGAAAAAAGCAGTCAACTCCAGCCGATCACGACGCAGGCCTCGGAACATTGGAGCGCCTCTTCGGAGCTAAGGCGCCGGATTTATTTCGCGGGACTGATGGTGTTGCCGCGCAGACACAAGGCTCACGTGGGAAGATCCCGATTCCACCTTCGACCGCGCAACCGGAACGCACCGGACTCGCTGCGGAAGTTTTGCGCGATAAGCCGGTGCTTTGGCAGTTGCACAATAAATATATTTTTTCGCAGATCAAGTCAGGCATGATGATCGTCGATCAGCACGTGGCTCACGAGCGCATCATTTATGAGCGCGTGCTTCGTTCGCTCGAAGAGAATATGCCGTACTCACAGCAGTTACTCTTTCCGCAGAGTGTCGATCTTGTTCCCCGCGAGATGGCACTTGTCCGCGAACTCATGCCTGAACTCGAGCGACTCGGATTTCAGATTCGATTCTTCGGCGGTATGACGATCGTGATCGATGGAATTCCGGGTGATGTTCGGAGTGGAAGAGAAGAATCTATATTGCGTGAGGTGCTCGAAGCCTACGAAGAGTTTGGTGAAACGAAATTACTCTCGGGTCGTGAAGCATTAGCTGCAAGCTTTGGTTGCCGCGCGGCTATCAAATCGGGTGATAAGCTTACGCAGGAAGAGATGCATGTTTTGATCGAGCAGCTGTTTCAAACCGATATGCCCTACGTTTGCCCACATGGCAGACCGATCGTGATAAAGCTTGCTATCGATGAACTCGATCGGCGATTCGGCAGAAGTGCTGTCGAGAGTTTGGCGAAAGCGTAGAACGCTACCTCAGCATAACAAAAACCGCAAGTCCAAAATAAAAGAGGGCGCTCATATCATGAGCGCCCTCTTTGTATATCCTAAACGAAAATTCGAGTTGACTATTTATGCGAAGTCATAATAGTCACAGAGCCTTGTGAGTGTTTATTCGCAACAAGGAGCTGAGCGTCCACGTTGGACGGATGCACTCGGTTTAGCACTGTTGCACCAAGGGCGGCGGAAACATACGTGTCAACAACGTCCGACGCACCTCCGACGGCTGTTGTGCCAGTGACAGTGTGTTGAAAGTGACGGGTCTTGATCTGCTCTGTTCCAACAAGAATTGTTGTGTCGGCCATGACAACAGCGGTGTCCTGAAGATGTAGCGCCGGATTATTGAACGATGGAAGTGGCAACATGATGGTCGTGTCGACAGCACTCCACTTGGTGCCGAGGGCTGCTTTCATCTTGGCTTGCAAGACCCATCTGATGTTTACCTTCCCGATCACCGCCGAGACGGCCACATTGTTATTGAGAAAATCGATGCCGAAGTTGTAGGCATAAATCTCATCGTTGCTACTCTGCCAGAGAAAGCTGGAATCCGGCGCACCCGTCGAGTAGGTGTTATCGTAGCGCTGCACCTTCGAATAGGGCAACTTTACAAAACTCGTGTCCACGAGTACCTGAGTAAATGTGATTTCTGAACCCATGACGACCGGTTCGCCAGGCATGGAATCCAGCGTCGACCGCTGGTAGTTGGCGCTCGATCCCTGCGTGAATACCAACTTCGAAGAGTCGGTAGTAGGGCCCGGAGGATTATTCACAGTGCCCGAACCTGAGCACCCAATAAATGTCAGAGCAAACATGGCGAAGCTTGCTACAAAGAGATATTTTGCTGAAATTCGCATAGTAACCGTTAAATGTTAAACTCCACTCTTCGTTCTCTTGCTTTAACAGGCAATGCAGTAAGACAGAACGAGAGTCACCGAAATCACATGAATTATGCTGTGACGACCGAACGCGTCACGAACCACCCTTTTACAAGAACATACAAGGGCAGCTTTGTTACAAGGAAAACCCCGGAATATTGGTTCAATATTCCGGGGTTAATAGCTATTCATCGTTTAATAGCAATTCATCAGAAACCAACCGGTAGCCCTGCAACCGGATCGATACCAAGTCAGAACTTGACCTTGGCGATGTTCAGCTTCACATCATCCGAGCTCTTCTGAAGCTCTGCGGCTTCTTCCGGCAGTAATTTGATCTCGATGATCTGCTCGAGTCCCGTCTTTCCGAGCTTTACCGGAACACCAACGACGGTATCCTTCAAGCCATACTCGCCTTGCAGCCATACAGCACAGGGAAGAATGCGATGCTTGTTCTTTACAATCGACTCGACCATTTGCACAGCGCTTGCACTCGGCGCGTAGTATGCGCTACCGGTCTTAAGATAATTCACGATCTCGATGCCGCCGTCACGTGTGCGCTGCAGGATCTCAGCCAAACGTGCCGGTGCGATAAGCTCAGGAAGTGGAATACCTGCAACGGTCGAGTATCTTGCGAGTGGGACCATCGAGTCACCATGTCCACCAAGTACAAACGCCGTCACATCCTCGACCGAAACCTTTAGCTCCATCGCGACGAACGAACGGAAGCGTGAACTGTCAAGCACACCAGCCATTCCGATCACGCGCTCGCGTGGAAGACCGGTGCGCTTCATCGCGACGTAGGTCATCACATCGAGCGGATTGCTGACAATAATAAAAATTGCATTCGGGCTTTGCTTATACGCATTTTCCGCGCAATTACCAACGATCTCTGCATTCTTGGCAAGCAGATCATCGCGCGACATACCAGGTTTGCGTGCAAGGCCAGCCGTGATGACGACGATGTTCGAATTCGCCGTCTCATCATAGCCGTTCGTGCCGGTGATAAGGGTGTCGGTGCCTTCGACAGGTGCTGCTTCGTACATATCGAGCGCTTTGCCTTGCGGAACGCCTTCGACAACGTCCACAAGTACAACTTCTTCGGCCAGCTCTTTATCTGCTATACGCTGAGCCGTTGTAGCGCCGACATTTCCGGCACCGATAACTGTGATTTTCATTTGTGAAATTAACTATTGGTTATGTGATCGATCCACAACAAACATAAGGGAACAATGAACTCCTGCTGACGGCCAGGTGCTACTTGCCGGTTGACGGATTAGTAAGGTGCAACCAGAATGCAAAGTAACTCATGCAAAAATACACAGAAAAGTACGCTGCCTGCTTCGAGACTGTTTTTTCCGCTCCTGAAACGAAGGCGAGAAGTTGCAAAATATTCGGATTTGGTAGTCCGCAAGGCCACACTGGATAAGGGTCGCAGCCGAACGAACCTCTAAGAAAATAATTGCCCGATTTTTTCGCGATTTACAAAATAAAAAAAGAGCCCGGGAGCTCTACTTCCCGGGCTCACACATGCCTCCTGATTCCCA
>JBDTCS010000294.1:0-2957 GCA_039923455.1 Kapaibacterium sp. (SeqCode)
AAGAAGTAGAGCTACTGCGAGATTGGAAGAACGCCGCCCACCGCGGCGGGCTCAAAGAATAAAACTTGCATGACCCAGGATTCCGTCCGCCTCGGCGGACTCCATCCTGGGCTGCGAGTACACCGCCACTTCGTGGCTAAGGAATTCTATTTCTTCCTCTTGATCACTTTACGAATTGCGGTTACGATATCCGAACTCGTGAGACCAAAATACTTCATGAGATCTGTAGGTGGGCCCGATCCTCCGAAGGTATCTTTGACACCGATGAACTCCATCGGCACCGGACACTCTGCAGCGAGTACTTCGGCGATTGCTCCACCGAGACCTGCTGTGATCTGATGTTCTTCTGCCGAAACGATAGCACCACATTCTTTTGCAGCAGAAATAATTGCATCGCGATCGAGTGGTTTGATCGTCGCCATGTTTATCACTCGTACATCAATGCCTTCGGCTTCGAGTTCATAGGCCGCAAGCAAGGCTTCCCAAACCATTGGACCGCAAGCAATCACCGCAACATCATTGCCATCACGGAAGGTCTGGGCTTTCCCAAGAACGAACGGTGTATCCTCTTTGGTAAATGATGGAATATCGACTCTTCCAAATCGGAGGTAGCACGGTCCGACATGCTCACCGACCGCAATGGTTGCTTTGATCGTCTCGTTGTAATCGCATGGCACGACGAGCGTCATGTTCGGCAACACGCGAGTGATTGCAATTTCTTCGAGTGCTTGGTGTGTCGCTCCATCTTCACCGACTGAGATGCCTGCATGTCCGCCACCGATCTTGACATTCGCATCATTGTAGCAGCAACTGATACGCAGCATATCTGTATTGCGACACGCAGCAAACGCACCATACGTAGCAAAGAACGGCACCTTGCCACTGAGCGCAAGCCCCGCAGCGACCAGCGTTGCAGTCGCTTCCATAATTCCCATGGAGAAAAAGCGATCGGGAAATTTATCTTTGAAATACGAGGTCATCACCGAACCGGTGATATCACCTCCGAGCACGACGACGTTATCGTAGCGCTCGCCGAGCGTCACAAGCCCTTCGCCAAAACCAAATCGCGTGGCCTTTTTTCCGTTCTGCTCGTGGCGAGGACGCGCAGGTGCACCATTCGTGCTTGCGACCTTTGCACTTGCAGCTGTATCTGATGTGATCGACATATTCTTTACTGCTGTATCTGACATTACAAATTCCTATGGATTAGAGTGCGTGATCAAACGAGTTCTATTAGCGCTTTCTCGGCTTGCTCTGTTGTCGGCGGTTTTCCATGCCAACGATAGTCGTCTTCCATAAAGCTTACGCCTCTGCCCATAAATGTTTGCGCAATGATGCAGGTCGGTTTGCCCTTGACAGTCTTAGCCTCAGCAAAGGCTTTACGAAGTTCGGGAATGCTGTTGCCGTTGATCTCGATCACGTGGAATCCGAAGGCAGTAAATTTATCGGCAACAGGTTCGATACCCATGATATCTTCCGTTCGTCCGTCGATCTGACAATGATTACGATCGACGATCATGCAAAAATTATCGAGCTTCCAATGTGCTGCCGACATTGCCGCTTCCCAGATCTCCCCTTCCTGAATTTCTCCATCACCGGTGAGCGAATAAACCCGATGATCATTCTTGCTCACAAGTTTATCTGAGATCGCCATACCGACTGCGATTCCGAGACCTTGTCCGAGCGAGCCTGTGGAGGATTCGATTCCCGGTAAACCCATATCGCGACCAGGATGTCCTTGCAGTCTCGAATTAAACTTACGGAGCGTTAGCAATTCCTCTTTCGGAAAATATCCGGCGTTAGCTAGCGTCGAGTACAGCACAGGCGCCATGTGACCAGCCGAAAGAATGAAACGATCACGATTCGGATCCCACGGATTTTTCGGATCGTGGTTCATCACACCACCAAGATAGAGGACAGCAAAAATATCGGCAGCACCCAGCGGGCCACCTGAGTGACCGCTCTTGGCTTGCTCAAGTTCACGAATGATGTCGCGCCTGATTTCTTGGGCGATGGCATGAAGTTCATCGTCCGTGTGATTGGCCGAGTTCTTCGCCGGTTTGAAATTTTTGTAGCCGTATTTTTCGACGAGATCCGGATTTGGTACCGGACGGTCGGCACCATGAAACCCCGTCGTGAGTGGATAAATATGAAAATCGAAATTTGCCATGTGTGCGTGCAATCAATCGTTTAGGCATGCTCAATAACTTGGACAAGCTTTGCGTTTTCGAGAGTTCTGCAGAAACGCAGAACCCGCAACCACTCTATATACAAAAGAATGTGTTGCGGGCTTGCAAACGTTTATTGGCGGAAACTGAATCCCGACAAATACTATCCTACCAGATCACGCATCGATCCATTGCAGCACGGACCATCTTGTCACCATTTACGCAATGGAAAGCGGCTGCGAACGGCGGAAAATTTGAGAGCGGGCCGAGCACCCGAAAATAATTGATAGGATGAAAATCTGTGAAGACGAGGGTTCGCTCATATTCCGGTCGCATATTGGATGCCCACGCGCGAGCATATCCAATAAAAAAGCGCTGCTCCGGTGTGAAGCCATCGATCACAACATGTGGCTTGCCTTCCAACGACTTCATGTAGGCCTTATACGAAAGTGTCACTCCACCCAGATCCGCGATGCTTTCACCGACGACCTGATCACCGTGCAGATGAATCGTATCCTCAATCGTGAAGCCGTCGAATTGATGCACGACGCACTTGGATCGTTCTTCAAATTGCTTCAGATCTTCAGGTGCCCACCAATTTTTGAGATTACCTTGTGCATCCGATTTTGCACCTTCGTCATCGAAGCCATGCGTCATCTCATGGCCGATGATTGCACCGATCGCACCGTAGTTATATGCATCATCGACCGAGAGATCAAAGAACGGTGGCTGAAGAATACCAGCCGGAAACACGATCTCGTTCATCGACGAATTGTAGTACGCGTTGAC
>JBDTCS010000295.1:0-10923 GCA_039923455.1 Kapaibacterium sp. (SeqCode)
GTGCAGCAGCATGACCTTGGGACGGTTTGATCCGCCACTCGACCTATCCAAACGAGGGCGTTCCGGGCTAAAAGTGGTAAATTGCACGAAATTGTTTGAACCAATGACTCTTTTCCCCAAGATTTCCTTCGACAAAGTCGAAACCGTATCCATAAACGATCGACCGAGGAAGGTCGATATCTCAAACTTGGGTAAGGTTTTCACACCCGATTCCACAGGCGAATTTCGCACGTTCCTCGAATCCCTACCCGATGTTCTCAAGGCACGTGATCTGAAAGAATTTGCAGCTGAACTAGCACACAGGAGAAACGACGGGAAAAATGTTGCGCTCATGTTTGGTGGACATGTCATAAAGACCGGTCTTGCTCCACTCGTGAATGACCTAATGCAGGCTGGCCTTATCACCTCCCTCTCGATGAATAGCGCTGCCGCAATTCATGATGCCGAGAGCGCACTCTTCGGGACGACGAGTGAAGACGTCGAGCAGAATATTCTCGACGGTACATTTGGAATGTCGCGAGAAACCGGCGAGTTTATTAACGGCACACTCGCAAAATATTTTGAGGAGGCAGAAGTTGGCTATGGTGAAGCGCTCGGCCTTGAAATTATTGAGCGTAATGCTCCGTATGCAGAGAATTCTGTTCTGGCCGGTGCAGTTCGAATGCAGATTCCTGTTTCGGTGCATGCGGCCATCGGTACTGACATCGTCCATCAGCAACCGACTATGCGCGGCGACGTGACGGGCGAAATGAGTTTTCGCGACTTCCGATTACTCGCCACGATCTGTGGTGGCTTACAAGATGGCGCGGCTATCAATGTAGGCTCATCGGTGATCATGCCCGAAGTTTTTCTCAAAGGGGTAACAATCGCTCGCAATTTGAAGCTCGGCGGACGCAACATGATCACCGCTAACTTCGACATGCTACAGCAGTATCGCACACAGATGAATATTCTCGAACGCCCCACACGTCCCAATTCGAAGTTCTATAACTTCACAGGGCATCATGAAATCATGGTACCACTTTTTGCCGCAACCTACAAATATTTCGCACTCGAATATTCCTCCATCGCTCGTAGACAGCAAGGCTAATGTTCAACGGCTATCTTAAGCTCGGCTTTGCGCTGCTACTTGTACTCGCCATTGCTATCGCGTTTCAAGTAGTCGGTGGTGGCCTGGTTGCGGTCTACACTTCTATCAAGGGAGTTGGGCTCTTCCAAGCTTCTGCAAAACTTCAGCTGGTGATGAACGGGGTCGCGCAGATCGTCGTAATGATCGGACTTCCGTTGCTTCTGGCCAAAATATTGAAGCAGAGATTTGTTACCATCTTTCGACTCGAAGGCATTCGCTCCACACCTGCTATTGCTTATGTTCTCGCTGTTCCCATAATTTTTGTTTCACAATTTCTCGGTCAGGGCTTCGTCACACTTTGGGAAAAGGTGTTGATGCGGATGCCTGCGTTATATCAGACCGTCAAGTCTTTCGAAAAATTAGTGGAGGAGCTTACGAAGGGACTCGCGTCATCGGCAAAGACTATACCCGATCTGTTGTTGCTCATTCTTCTCATCGCGGTGATTCCCGCGATCGCCGAAGAGATGACCTTTCGTGGATTCACACAAACAAATATCGAACGTAGCGGTCAGATAAAGCCCCGACCGATTGCCGCAATCTTCTGGACGAGTGTTGCTTTTGCGATATTTCACTTGGAGCTGATAGAGCTACCTGGACTTTTTATTCTTGGCGCGACGCTTGGATATCTATCGTATCGCACAAATAATTTGCTCGTTGGTTCTGTCGCGCATGCTGCCAACAACGGTGCTATCGTGATTCTGCTATTTTTGATACCGGACGTCGAACACTCGAAGCAAGCATCGACCCTTATCGGCTCGGGCTCGTTCACGACACTCGAAGGACTCTTGATTATCGCACTCACACTGCCGCTTTTTCTGGGCATGATGTATTTATTTCACCGCGTGACAGAAGCTATTCCCGAGAGAGAAAATCCGATGTTGGAGCGCACCCAACTCGAAGAACCGCTGCTCGTTCTGTCCGTTGCCGATCTATCGCACCCATCCGACAACATTATTTACTAATATTAACATGAGCAATCTTACCCAGCGAATTCTAGTAGCGATCGTCGCAATTCCCATTGTAATTTTTATAGTGATGTCCAAACCGATCGGATTGCTGGCAATGCTTGTGATGCTTTCGGCACTCACGGTCAACGAGTACTATGGTCTCGCAAAGGCAAAAGGTTTTCTTGTTCAGGCTACGGCCGGTATGACGATCACGGGATTGATCGTGCTTTCGTTCGCTCAGGTTCGACTTCTTAGTTTTTTTCATCGCTCGGAAATGGCTTCGACGTTTGATCCGCTTGTCGCAATACTGATTCTTGGGTTGATCGTTACTTCTGTTACAGAACTATATCGCAACGTACCCAATCCGCTGAACAATGTGGCGATCACGCTCGGTGGAGCACTCTATATTGGGCTCGGCCTCGGTGCATTCTTCGGCATGCGTGAATATTTTATTCTCAAGGCGGGAGTTGATCATGCAGCACTCTCGATGGATCCAGGATTGTTCTGCGTCATTTTTCTTTGCTCCATCTGGGCTTGCGATAGCGCTGCTCTATTTGGTGGGCGAGCAATGGGAAAGCACAAACTTTTTGAACGTGTCAGTCCGAAGAAAACTTGGGAAGGTTCGATCTGGGGTGCGTTGTTTGCCTTCCTAACGTGGTTCGCAGCACGAGCGATATTTGCTGACCTCGCTGCGCTTACGATAGTTGACTGTATAATTTTTGGATTGATCGTCGGCGTTTTCGGGCAGTTGGGCGACCTCTCAAAGTCGATTCTTAAGCGTGATGCGGGAGTTAAAGACTCTTCGAATCTAATACCCGGGCATGGTGGCGTGCTCGACCGACTCGATTCGATCCTTTTCGGTGCACCGCTAATCTATCTGTACCTGCACATCTTCGGAATTTAAGCGGACTGCACCTAAACTCTACTCGAAGAACTCTTTATGCAAGCGCTTGACAGCCCGAATGGCTTTCTCTTCCGGTACAACGAAGCTTACCGTGATGTCGGAACCTCCATAGGAGATCATCTCACAATTTGTTCTGCCAAGTGCTTTAAATATTTTTGCGGCAATTCCGAAGTTTGCATTTAAGCCAGGCCCTACCAACGAGATCAACGCACGATCATACAGATACTCCACGATCGCAACCCGTTCGAGTGCTGAGCGTAACTCGGTGAGAACGTCATGCTTATCAATTGCATAAAGCGCTGCATCTGCCGATTGCGAAACTGCGAGTGGCACGATGCCTTTCATCTGCAAAGCATCAGCAACGGCCTGGAGCGTGCCACTATCGGGCAATGCACTGCAAGGACTCACACGCAAGAGCACAATATTTTGCTTGAGAGCAATTCCAGTAAGAGGGCGCGTTTGCTCGACATCTTCTAAGACGACTGTCCCCTCTCGTTCAGGTTCTTTCGATGATAGAATGCGAACAGGAATACCTTTCTCGACCGCGGGCCAGATCGTCTCGGGATGCAAAACCTTCGCGCCTAAGAATGCGAGCGAACTCGCTTCGGCAAAGGAAACATGCCCAATGGTCTCTGCTAATGGCGCGATGCGTGGATCGCAGGTTAGAATTCCATTTACATCGGTCCAGATTTGTATCTCGCTCGCATGTACTGCAACTCCCATGATGGCCGCGGAAAAATCAGAGCCACCTCGACCGATTGTAGTAGTGATTCCATCCGGAGTGGCACCAACAAATCCTTGTGTTACTACAACACCGCCATTTGTCACCGAAGAACGAATGCGCTTCATCCGTTTTTCGATCTCTCGTGGAATTGGGCGTGCATGTGTAAACTCTTTCGTCGTGATGAAAAAATCGCGAGAGTCGATCCACTGCACCGGAGTGCCCTCCTTCTTTAATCGTTCAGCAAACGCTGCGGCAAAAATCAGTGTGGAACATCGCTCACCGGCTGCTTGAAAGAAGTCGCGATTGCGAAGTGTCAACTCATGCAATAGATTTACACCGCGAACAAGTCGGCGCAATTCCGTCCAGACTTCGTTCAGCGACTTTAGCAATAGTGAGAGTTTCGGCCGCGAGTGCACAAGATCTCGTGCGATCTTTTCATGACGTTGTGCAAGCTGTGCGATCTCTACCAAAGCTTGTGTGTTCGCCTCACGTAACGAAAGTTCGCTGATACGAATGAGTGTGTTCGTGACTCCGGCACAGGCCGACAGCACGACGAGTGGTCTCGTCCAACGAGTGATACCATGCTGCCGCACAATATCCATCACGCGCAACATTGCCTCCGCATCCTGTACGGAGGTACCTCCAAATTTCTGAACTACCGGTTTATGCAACGATCGTGTTGGACAAATTTATGAATCACTTATCCAACCAAACAGTTTTGAGATCTATTCGATTCATCGGATCGAGGGGATTGTCGCGAACGTACGGTTGGAGAAGACGATAGTGCTCTTCATAAAAGAGTGGAATATTTGGCGACTCCGCAACAGCAATATTCTCTGCCTTCGCGTATAACTCCATGCGCTTTGTTTCGTCGGTCGTGCCAATCGCAGTCTGAAATATATCTGTAAAAGCTTTCGAGCGCCAACGTGTGTTATTCGGATAGCTCTTCTGCGTCGGATCATCCGGCACAAGTCTTCCATCTAGCAGATTAAGAAAATTCTCAACTTCGGGATAGTCAGCATACCAACGTGTGAGCCACATATCGAGCTTTCCATCGTCAGAGGCATCGAGTAATTGACTCGTCTGCATGACTTGCGTCTCAACTTGCAATCCAAGATTCGCTTTCCACATTTCACAAACAGCTTCCGCGACTTGCATCATTCGCGGCTCGTTGTATACCGCAAAGACGATCTTCGGAGCACCCTTCCCGCCCGGGAAACCCGCGACTTCCAACCAATGTCTCGCACTATCTGGATTGAACTGAACCCCGACCACCGATTGAATCGGGTAGCGTTCGAACGCCGGTGGGACGATACCATGATCGGCCGGTCCGTGTGGCCCATTCTTCAGGACATAACGACAAATTTGCTGGCGATCCACCGCAAAACTTAGCGCTCTACGAAGCGCCATATTTTTGAACACCTTACCAGAGCACAGCAGATCGATGAAGAACGAGTTCATCGCCGAGATATGCTGAAGCGTGTACTTCGTATCATACGGCGGGAGCAGCTTCTTATCGGCAGAGATGATGGAGGCGAATGACTCTGTCGGAAGCGTGAAATCTTCATCAACGGCACCGCGCTGGAAATTTTGAAAGAGCGTTTTATCGTCTTTCATAAATGTGAATCGAATTGCGTCGAGCAATGGCAACTGATTCCCTGCTGCATCATGCTGCCAATAATTCGGATTTCGCTTCAGCACGATCTCCTGATCCGGTGACCAATGATCGAAACGAAATGCACCGGAGCCAACAGGATGCTGAAAAAAATCTTTTCCGTAATGTTCGACTGCCTCTTTCGGAATGATATATCCGAAACTGGTAGTAAGATGCTCCAAAAATGGGGCGAACGGTTTAATGAGCTGCACGACAAACGTAGAATCATTAAGCACTTTGAAACCACTCACTTCCTTGGCGCCTGTCGAATCACGATTAAAATAGTCATTCGCCCCAACGACAATATCTTGAAAGATCCAGTATCCCGAAGTGGTGGTCTTCTTGTCGCACACCCGTTCGAGAGAATATTTAATGTCCGAAGCATTTACAACGCGACCTTTTCCATTCGTAAAACTTACATCATCATGGAATCTCGCGTCCGTGCGCAAATGGAACGTGTAGGTATTTCCGTCCGGAGAGATCTCCCACTTTGTTGCAAGCTCCGGGACGAGTTCGAGCTTTTCGTTATTGTCGATCAGCTTGTCATAGATATTGCCAGCGATGTCGTCTTCGAGTTTGCTGACGATGCGCACGGGATCCATACTAGCAGGGTTGCCACGAATTTCATTCAGTGTATAGGTGCCACCAAGTTTTTTCCCACCGAGCCCAGCACGCATGGATTGCTCTTCTTTTTTAGAGCACGAAAAAAATAGTGATGAGCAAAGCAGCAGCAGCGCGAGTTGTTTCAAAGTTGTCATGTCGAGCGATGAATTGCAATATCCGAACATCTTTAAGAGAGCATCAAAAATAGCTCTCCCAGAAGGAAGTCGATTGAGAATGGAATATCCGAGGGACAGAAACGGAGGTAAGACGAACTGTTTGTGTGGTCAGGGGCGGAATCGAACCGCCGACACAAGGATTTTCAGTCCTTTGCTCTACCGACTGAGCTACCTGACCGGTTGAATAATACTCTCGCTACCGGATTTCAAACCCGGCTGCTTAAGGTCGCCCGAAAACAGCTATTCGGTTAGCAGTAGTTTCACTTTATATTGGAAAACAATCAAATACGACTACTAAAGCAAAGATTTGTTTTCCACAATACGCGAGAACACAAAATTCTAGTAATTTCTGTGATTCCGCGGTTGAATCTGAGAGACTTTGCATTTTCAAACTTGAGTTCCGACAAGCCTCGGATCAGTTCGTTCGGGGAGTCTCATTTTGCATTTCTATCAGAATAGCTCACTCCCATAATGCTACAGGTTGCGACCTTACCTGCACGCGCAAACTGATCGCCATTATGGGCTTATCGACAAAATCATTCCATTTTGCAATATCAAAGTCTCATTTCGGACCTATTAGTCCCAATTTTGCACACTCATCCAAGCCCAATCCCGCGACAATTACAAATAACCCAACATTTCTTTTCAAAAGGTTTGGAGTTAGCCGAGCCACACGCTATATTTGAAGAACCAACGCGACGCTCTTGTATTTATTTGCCGCGTTTAATCAATAAAAACTATGTATAATCTCAGCCCAGAGATGCAAGCTTCTTTGCCAGGAGCACGCAATCTCAACTCTACACTCGGTACCGATCGTTACGTTATCGATGGTATTCATCAAGCTGAAGCAGGAAGACGTACATGGCTCATCGTAGCTATGACAGTTCTTTCGACGGTTGCCGCTTTTGTAATAGCAGCTACCTAAGGCTTCGTTTGACCGATCGACTTATAGAGGATACAGCAGTAGAAGTTCAGTAGGCGACTGCGAAACCCGTGCGAGCGATGTGGTAAGTGCCACTCTAAGTGCGGTGCCCTGCCTTCGGATTAGGATCATCCATTGATGACCGATTTTGAGGTGAATGATTTTGCTCGCTCACTTTTTACTTATCCTACTTACTGCTCCTCATTTTTTCCGAGCGATCATTCAAGAGAAGTATCGGCCCGATGTGGCCAAGATTGTTTGTGTCTTAACCTAATTCATAGTCGATTGCCTGGCTGATCGTAGCGAACGCTACTTGAGTCGCCGGGCAATCTTTTTTGTATCTCTCCCCCTTTTACGCTCGCCGGTTCTACAACTCGGTGCCGATTTTCGGTAACTTTGTGTTCCCAATTCCGCTAAAACGAATCATCGTCTTCTTGAGGGCCATGATTGACTAACTCGATTTGGCTTAGGATGTCAGCTATATCACGATACCATTTTACATGAGAGTATCTCGCAGCTCGATGCTCATTGCATCGATCGTTCTTCTTATCTCTTCGAATGTTTTGGCACAGACGACCGGCGCTATTGGCCGAGATCCGAAGATTAGTCGCCCAGAGAAAACGACCAGCCCGCTCGACTCCCCTATCATCAAGGGAGTGGCACGAGACAAGGTAGCAACGAATTCCACCTGGAGCTTTCTTCCTCTCGAAGCGGCCGAAGCCGAAACTTTCGAACGTGAGCATCCGACCTATGATGGACGCGGTACTATCATTGTAATCTTGGATACGGGCGTAGATCCCGGACTTCCCGGCCTAACCTCCACTTCCGAAGGGAAGCAGAAGATCATCGACGTGCAGGATTTTTCCGGAACGGGTGAAGTGCCTTACGCAGAAGCTACACGATCGGGTGATGTACTAAATTTTCAAGGTAAGCGTGTACTCACAGGTTTGAACAGTATCAAGCTCCCCACCACGATCAACAAATATTTTTATGCGCAACTTACCGAGCGCAAATTTCAGAACGGACTCAGCGATCTGAATTTTAATGAGAGCGATTCGGATGCATACGGCATTCTGCTTTTCGAAGACACTCCCGGACATTTCCTCGCATATCTTGATTCCGATGGCGATAGCAGCTTAACAGGCGAGAAGCAACTCGCAAATTATCACGAGCGCTTCGATATTTTCTCCTTTCACTCGGCGGACACATCGGAGCACGGACAAGGCAAACGATTGAACGGAGCGATTAATATTTTCCCCGAACGTAGCGTGATCTCTGTTTACTTTGATGATGGTAGCCACGGATCGCATGTCGCGGGAATTGCATCAGGACATTCGATCGATGGACAAGAAGGCTTTAATGGTCTTGCCCCGGGTGCAGAAGTTGTCGGAATCAAATTCGCTGACAATACGGAAGGCGGCGTGACGGTCTCGAACAGTATGCGTCGCGGATTTCTCTACGCTGCAAATCTGGCAACGACGAGCCACAAGCCGGTAGTGGTGAATATGAGTTTTGGAATTGGCTCGGAGCTTGAAGGGCGAAGTGCGATGGACAAATTTCTCGACTCACTGCTAACAGCGGTTCCTGAACTCACGGTTTGCATTTCGGCAGGGAATGAAGGGCCGGGACTTTCCACTATCGGTTTGCCCGGGTCGGCAGATCGCGTTATCACGAGTGGAGCAGCTCTTCCGGACGATGCCGCTCGCGATCTTTACGGTGCGGCACTCACGCATCCTGTGCTATTCGATTTTTCCAGTCGTGGAGGTGAACTCGCTAAGCCCGACATCGTATCACCGGGAACGGCCGTGAGTACAGTGCCAGATTATGTTTCCGGAGATCGCTACAACGGCACAAGTATGTCTTCGCCATTCACCACGGGCTGCGCTGCGGTGATACTTTCGGCGATGAAACAAACCTTCCCCGATTTTATTCCGAATGCATTCGCACTCAAACGCGCGATGATGCTCTCGGCGATACCAATCACAGGATGCACTCCGCTTGATGAAGGGTTTGGCGAGGTGAATATTCCGAGGGCATTTGAACTGTTGCGGAGTTGGTACGAGCGCAAACACACCCCGACCCACTACACGATTCTAACGATGATCCCAAGCGCTGTTGCCAAAGGCACTGCGGCATTTTATCGAAGTGGGAATTACCCCAAGAATGGCGAGCACAATTATTTTCGCGTGACCGCCGATGAGGATCCGAACGCAACAATCCGAGAAAAGGCTGTCGGTTTTAAATCGTTCGATCTCGTCTCGGACGCACCTTGGCTCGTGCCGGTGCAGACGAGTATATATCGACGCGGTGAGAAGGCGATGCAAGTCGATGTGCGGTATGACGAGAAAAAGTTAGCAGCGCCTGGAATATATACCGGGCGTATTTGGGCGTTTCCAAAAGGTGGCAAGGCGCAGCACACCAGAGCCGAATCGGAATTCGAATTGCTGAACACCATCATAGTGCCGTACACATTCGCACCACAGAATAGTTATCGCGTAGAGATTCCAGAGATCAAGCAGACAAGCGGCGAAGTTGATCGTTTCTTTTTTGCAATTCCTGTTGGTGCTCGCTCCATTCGCTTCACGCTTTCGTCTGCCGATGCACATGCATCCGCCGATGCCTCTATATTTGACAATGACGGGAATGCGTTTGCAGGGCTTTCGCTCAAGCGGGGGGAGATTCCTCGCCCGGCTACAATCGAAATCACCGGTGAGCAACTCCATTCGGGTGTGCTCGAACTTGACTTGCGTGGTGGCAGAGCTCCTGAGGATATGAAACGGAGTGCGATGACGCTCGAAGCAGACGTGATACCAATGGACTTTGAACTCACGAGCAGTTCCGCACGGTCAGGTGAAACTGCTCGCGCACACATCACCCTCACCAATGGCTCAGCCTCCGACATTGACCTGTTGTCCGATGCAGAGATACTTGGTTACGAGCGCACGTTCGACACCGTGATAACAACCGGCGACGATTGCCGAATCGCGGTTACACCTAGACCGAAGGAAGCGCACGTGGAGTATCTTGTCTCTCTTTCGCGAGAGGATTACAATTTGTTTACCGATATCGCGCTTCAAATTCTTCGACCCGATTCCACAGCTGCATTCAATTCGGGATTTGATATTCGGGAGAAGACGGCGAAGGTAACTTTCGATCAAGCTGCCGGCGAACGCTACACACTGTATTTTCGTGGGGGGCTCGCGGTGCCAGATGAACCGCACACATTTCGATTAACCATTCGCGAACGACGCGTACTCAATTCAAGTATCGGAGCGACCATTGATCCGGCACACACTGTGCTATATCCGGATGAAGCGAAAACATTCAAGCTCGAATCCACGCGAACGATGCCCGAGCTTCCCGATTCGTATAGGTTCTATGGTATGATTCGAATCAAGCACGGCCCCGACGGGGTGATGCGACTACCCTTGCGATTCTGAGGTGAGATCAGTTATCGGTCAAAATCAATTTGCCGCTCGGCAATCCGGTCGCTGATACGTTACTAAGATTCAGAATATCTCTGTTTGAGATATAGGCAGGTAGCGAACCCTGCAATAAATTGAACGGAGATGGGCCAACGCTTGCGAGTCTTCCGGAGAAATGATCCGGCTCGAGCGTGACCGTAATCGAACCGCCGGTGCCTGCCAGCATCGGTGGTTCGTAACCGCCCGGAAACGCGTAAGTATCATGGGTGCTGTCAGAGTCGAAGCCTGTCGCCTCTGCAAATGCACCGTAGAAAAAAAGATGGTGTGGCACAAACCCTGAATCAATCACCCAAACTGCGTAGTGCCAATTTGCTGGCGGTGTAGGAAGGTTTGCAAGTGATGCACTCGGAGTTGCGCCTAAAAGTGTCATCAAATAAAA
>JBDTCS010000296.1:0-12603 GCA_039923455.1 Kapaibacterium sp. (SeqCode)
AGGGCTTTGGAATCGGGTTCGTACAGTAGTGCTACGAACATTAGCGCAGCAGCCTTAGCGTTGCAGCCTTAGCGTTGTATAAGGTCGATCACATCTTCCATCTTCATACCACGCGAGCCTTTGACGAGCAGTACATCGCCGGGCTGCAAAAGCGTTTTGAGTGCGCGAGCGATATCTTCTCTATCCTCATGATACTCGCAAAGCTGGTCGTTCTCGGTAGAGGTGTTTGCTGCTTTGCATGCAGCCTGCATTGCTTTACCGGTAAAGAAGACTTTTTCAAATCCAAACTCCGGTATTTTTCTTCCGAGCGCACGATGCTCTTTAGCGGAAGATTCTCCCATCTCAAACATATCGCCAAGCACCATGTACTTCTTGCCTTCAGATGGAAATTCTTTCAATGTACGAAACGCAGCTTCCATCGAATCCGGATTTGCGTTGTACGTATCATTGATCAGAATAACACCGGAAGGAAGTCGCTGAACTTCAAGACGCTTGTCATGTGGTCTGCGATGCTCGAGTGCGGCTTTGATCTCGGCACGACGCAACTTAAAATGCAAACCAACTGCCACAGCAGCGCCGATCACATTCGCTGCATAATCGGCGATAAGGTGCGAGCGCAGCTTGAAGGACTTGCCCTCGGCTGCTACACGAAACTCGACTCTGCCATCTTTTGCAAAACCAAGTCGCTGTACAGATACAAAAGCTTCGGGATCGAGACCATAGGTTGTCGAACGTTCGCCAAATTGTTTGTGTGCGGACCGTAAGTGTTTATCATCGTAGTTGATGAATGCAAATCCCTTAAGATCAAAGAGCACATCGAACAGTGCACGCTCCTCGGCAGCAACACCTTTCAGATCTTTGAAAAACTCGAGATGCTCTCGGCCGATATTTGTGATCAATGCATGCGTCGGGTTTGCAATTTTGGCAAGCCATGCGATCTCACCGGGATGGTTCGTGCCAATCTCGAGCACTGCGATATCGTGGCCGTCGCGCAGTTGAAACAACATGCGTGGAAGGCCGATCTGATTGTTAAAATTTTCTTCGGTCTTGAGCACACCCATCGTTGCGCTCAATACATCGCCGATAACCTCTTTTGTAGTCGTTTTACCATTCGAACCGGCAATGACAAGCACCGGAATCGAGAACTTCATTCGGTAGAGTCTCGCCAAAGCGCCGTAGGCTTCGAGGGTATCTTCTACTACCAGAATAGGAAGTTCGATCTTCTTTTTGAGCTTTAGCTGTGCTTTGTACCACTTGTCATCGACGATAGCAGCCAGCGCACCTTGTTTGGCAGCTTTGTCAAAAAACGTGTGACCGTCGAAATTCTCGCCTTGGATGGCTACGAAAAGATCGCCGCGCTTGAGAGTCCGCGAATCGGTCGAAACGTCCCGAAATGTACGATTTAGGCCAAGTTCCTGCACGCCAACTTGTTGTAAGGACGGTATGGCGATGAGATCGTGTACTGTTAGATTCACTCGTGCTTGTAATAAGAAGTAATTTTATTCCCAGCAAGCGAGGAATTGTCCCCGCTCTGACTCACCATCTCTGATTAAGGCAAGTCGGTACGAAACACCGTGTATCTGTTAGTTCGTGCCCAGTTTATCTATCTCATCACAGTATCGGAGCACTTCTTCCCGATCGTCAAAATGCTGCTTTTCCTTTCCGAATATCTGATAGGTCTCATGGCCTTTTCCAGCGATCAGAACAGCATCGCCCATTTGAGCGATCTGAAGCGCAGTGCGTATGGCCTCTTTTCTGTCGAGGATAATTTGGCAATTGGGTCGAGCGCCATTCGGAATGCCGGATAAAACTTCTTGAGCAATCGTCTCCGGTCGTTCGCGTCTCGGGTTATCGTCTGTGATGATTACAGCGTCCGAAAGTCGGGCGGCAATCTCACCCATGATCGGGCGCTTTGTTCTATCACGATCACCTCCACAGCCAAACACGGTGATAATCTTTCCACTCGTCGACAATTCTTTTAGCGTTTCCAAAACATTTTCGAGCGCATCGGGTGTGTGCGCGTAATCTATAACTGCAACAACACCGTTCGATAGCTGCACTCGCTCGAACCTGCCTCGAACCGGTTTCACCTTTCGAATCAATGTACTTAGCTTATCAAGCGAAAAGCCGCTGACGCCAAAATAGAGCGCGCTGATCGCTGCGAGTAGATTCTCGACGTTGAATTTTCCGATCAGCGAAGTTTCGATCTCGGCCTGCTCTTCCGAGTATCTTTTTTGAACGATAAACTTTGAACCTGCAAGCGAAAGCTGTAAATTTTTTGCCAAGAGATCAGCGTGTCCATGATCGCCCTTCGCGGTCGAATCAGGCAAAATTCCAAACGTGTGTGCGTTCGCAACTGTGTGCGATACGATTGCTTCACCATAAGGGCTATCTGCATTCGTCACAGCGAGTGCGGTATCTTTCAGGCCATTGAAGAGCAACTGCTTGGCCGACATATATTCGGCCATCGTTTTGTGAAAATCTAAATGGTCTTGCGTCAGGTTCGTGAAGATCGCGATATCAAAATCAAGCGCGAATACACGGCTAAGTGCAAGTGCATGCGAGCTGACTTCCATTACGCATGTCGTTGCACCGGCCTCGAGCATCTCACGAAGCAATTTCGAAAGTTCTAAAGATTCTGGCGTCGTGTGCGTTGCCGGAAATTCTCTCTCGCCGACCCAATTTCCTATCGTGCCGATCAGCCCGACTGTTTCACCGCTCGCTTCGAGCAATTGTTTGATCACTTGTGTCACCGTCGTCTTTCCATTCGTGCCGGTTACGCCAATCATTCTCAACGCGCGGCTCGGATTGTCGTACAATTCTTCGGCGATGATCGCGAGTGCTTTGCGTGAATCCTTCACAAGGATTCGAGTAACAGTAGGCGCTTCGATGAGCGAAGTATGAAGATACGCTTCATCATCGAGGACGATAGCCGATACCCCTTTCTCAATCGCACTTGCTATGAATGCATGTCCGTCGGATTCGAATCCTTTTATTGCAAAGAATGTCGAGCCCAAAGTAACTTTTCTGGAATCGTAATACGCTAAGGAGAGATCGACGTCCTCGGGTCCGAGGATCGTACGAACGCCGATCTCATCCTTTCGCGTTAGCTCACTGAATTTCATTTTTCAAAGAACTTCGTTTTGAGAGAGCGCGCTTGGGGCGAAGCATGACTAGTTAAGAGCCATTCTGCGTTCCGAGCAAACTCACTATACTTTGATGTGATCATAACGATGATGATTTGAACGGTCTATTTTCTGCCGCGAAAAAAAACACGGCGACCGATCAAAACATCACGCTATTCTTCACCAAAGAGGGTTATGACAGGGTTTTTAGAATCTATTGCTATTCCGGCCAGCGGAAATTGTTTTACAACATTTCCTTTGCCGACTGCTTTCGTTCTTATTCCGTTCATTGTTCCATAGCGCAACGCACGTGTGAGAGGCATGCCTACAAAATCCGGCGCGACGGTCATTTCGACTTGGTCCGGATCCCCCTCCTCACTTTGTTTCGACACGATACAACGAACAGTATCTCCGCCAACTTTTTCGACTCGGTCTATCATCCCTGTCATCTTCGAACCGCCGAGTACTACAAATCCCTGACTCGCGAGTAACGACTTACCTGCTTCCAGCGTCAAGCCACGCACTTCGGGCATATCACGACTCGTCTCTCGCTCACGCATACCGAGTACGGTGCCGTCTATTTCGATTGTGCCGCCTTCATCCACCATTGGTGCGCTCACTTTCGTGGTCTTCGCTTCGATCGGAAGTTTGCCGTTCATCTCGAGAATTCGCATTGCGATCTCACGAAAGATTGGCGCCGAGACTGCACCGCCATAATATCCATTATGTGGCGAGCGCAGAATCACGAGTATCAGATACTCCGGATTTTGCGCTGGGAAAAATCCTGTAAAACTTGAAGTGTAATGGTCCTTCGAATAGTGACCATTCACTAATTGCTGCGCAGTGCCTGTCTTGCCCGCGATCTCGACACCTTTGATGCGCGCTGTCGTGGCTGTGCCGGAATCGACAACGCCGCACATCATCCCGATCAGTGTACGAGCCGTCTTCTCACTCACAACCCTGCGAATCTCTTGTGGTGCGATCTCCTCGATCGTACCATCCATGTTGCTTCGCTTTGCGATAACGTAGGGCTTCATCATTACGCCCATGTTCGCAACCGTCGCATACGCAACTGCCATTTGGAGCGGTGTCGCAGTGAGCTCGTATCCGAATGCCATGTAGCGTTTGGAATTCACGCCCCACTTGGTTGGCTTGCGCAGATAGCCTTTGATCTCGCCCGGTAGATCAATTCCAGAGAGCACACCGATACCGAAATCCCGAAGATGCTTGTAAAAACTTTTTCGCTCGATCTTATCGGAAATCTTTGCGAAGCAAACGTTGCTCGATTTTTCGAGCGCAGCCCGAAACGTGAGCACCCCATAGTGATGCGTGTCAACGATCTTCGCGCCATCGATCGACCATGTGCCGCCTCCGGCATCGACATGATCATCCGGCTTCATCACACCATCTTCGAGTGCCGATGCTGCGGTGATAACTTTGATCGTCGATCCGGGTTCGAAGGCATCCGTGATCGCGCGATCACGAAGTGCATCGTTGCCGGCTTTGCCGAATGCATTCGGATTGAAGTCGGGATAATTTGCAAGTGCCAGAATTTCTCCCGTCTTCGGTTTCATGACAATCACGATTCCGGCTTCCGCCATTGCGGTCGTCACACCTGCTTTGAGTGCGGCTTCCGTCGTGGACTGTATCGACTCATCAATCGTAAGTGTGATATCTTCGCCATCTTTGGCTGGTACCGCTTCGTAATCGACATCGGGTCGGCGAATTCCGCGTCCGTCGCGTTGCATGATCTGAAACCCGTTCACACCGCCAAGCTCGTGATTCTCAAGTAACTCTATGCCCGCAAGGCCACGTCCGTCCTTGCTGGAGAAACCAACGATATGCGCAGCTCGCTCATCGAAAGCATAATGTCTGCGCGATTCGACTTCGCGAATAAGGCCACGCTCTTTGATACTATCGAGCGTCGATGCGATTTCCTGCGGGACCTCTTTCTCCAGCACAACATATCGCTTCGTTGTGTCGCGGAACAGATCGAGGTACGTCTTCGCAGGCTTATTGAAAGTCTTTGCGAAGGCTTCCGCAAGTTTATCCGGATGCTGCAATGCTCTCGGATCCACTGCGAATTTTACTACGTACGCATTTGCCGCAAGTATGACACCATTGCGATCGCGAATGACGCCACGTTTGGCGGGTGTCGCAACTTGCATCTTGTATTGGCTATCGGCTTGCTTAGAAAATGCATCGTGGTTGAGCACTTGCACTTTGAATAGCTTGCCGAGCACTGCCAAAAATCCGCACAAGAAAAGTATGAGCACAAAATACAATCTGCCGTTCTTCTTGAGTGGATCGGCAGGAGCGGGCGCTGCGAAGAAGCGCTCGATAAGTTTTTGATGCCAGGCCGCCTCGGCCGGTTGCGCGAATGTGGGAGCTGTGTTCTCCTCTGATTCGAGCGTTAATTGCGAAGCAGAATACCCTCGTCCGGACGCATGGGCTTTGGCCTGTGTTGCATTCGCTTTGGGTGATTGCGTTGCGGCTACTCTCGAAGCTGTTCGAGGTGCAGTGGCCGGTTTCCCATTCGCACTCCTGCGATCGGTGCTTGCTTCTCTTCGAGCGTCATGCATAGCACGGCTGAGCATCTCACTTGGGATGTGCCCTACGCGATACCGGACGTCCTCAGAAGAAGAGTATTTCACGTTGCTTGGATACTACTTCCTACTTTCGGTTATTTGTAATTAGCGAACGATAACAAGATCCTCGCCTGTCTCTTCGATCATTCCCAGCTTTGTCTTCGCGATCTCACGAATTCTGCTGGGGGCCGAAAGCTGCATTTCCTGCGCTTTCAACTTTATTAATCTTTGCTCTGTCTGTGCGTTCTTATCCTGCAAGTGCCCGAGTTCGAGCGTTAGTGTATTTACCTGGAGCGTGTTCCAGATGATAAGCACTGCGCATCCGACCACGACTCCGAAGAACGTGATAACATAGAGCGTTGGGATTCTGCGTACGATCTTCTCGATCGACTCGGTCTTCGCGGATGTCGGCCGAGCGTCGCTGCCAGTCTCTCGCGCAGCATATTCGTCTTCGGTTGCGACGTTCCGTTTTCCTCTGTCGGCGGATGCACTGTTTGAAACTATGGTTTTGTTTCCCAAAAAACTTGCTCCGGCCGGATTTTGCGCTCGCGCCGAAACTCCTGCTATTTGGATATGTGGACTTCCAGCCCTTCCTGTCGAAGAATATAAATCCTTTATCGCGCCTGAGCGAGGCGCAATAGCGATCGGCGTCATAGGTTGTGTCCTCTCCTTAAGTTTACTACCTGTTTGACGTTATGGCAAACACTATCTCAATTACATCACAAGAACTTCGCATCATCCGTGTGCTCCGGTGTAGGAGTTGGGATTTATAGATCGGATCAGGTCTTTACTTTTTACAGTACTGGATTCGGTTACAACCTGTCCTTCTCGATGCACTTCGTATTCAAATCCCTTCCATCAACAACTATTGCAAACAACATCTATCGCAAATTCAAATTTTTTCTGCTGCTCGAAGCTTCGCGCTTCGTGCTCTCGGGTTTTGGGCAATCTCTTCATCCGTCGGTCCGATCGCCTTCTTCGTCAAAAGTCGAAGCGTTGCTTTTGCAAGATCCACCGAAGCTTTCAGATATTCTGCTGAGCCCGGCAACGCCTTCGGTGCGCTTTCCCGTATGAGTAATTGCTTTACCACTCGATCTTCAAGTGAGTGATAGCTCACGACTACAATCCTTCCATTCGGTGCCAAGAGCCGAATCGCATCTTCGAGCGAACGCTCCAGGTTTTCGATCTCCGAGTTCACCTCGATACGTATCGCCTGAAAAATACGTGAGAGGGTTGATGATCGTTTATCCTCTCGAATGCCTCGCGTTATGATCTCTGCTAATTCAAATGTCGTTTCGATCGGGCGTTCGCTACGCACGTGAACGATGTTTCTTGCGATCCTTCTTGAGTGTGGCTCTTCACCAAACTTAAAGAAGATATTTCGCATCACCTCTTCTTCATACTCGTTGATCACGTGCCATCCCGACTTCGATAGTCGCGGATCGAGTCGCATGTCGAGCTTCGCATTCGTGCGATAGCTCAACCCGATCGATGGCGTGTCCAGCTGATTGCCGCTCACTCCAAGATCATAGACAATACCATCTATAGCTGCAATCCCTCGCTCGTCGAGCGCTTGTTTGATCGCTGCAAAATTTTCAGGGACCATTACAAAGTGATCACCAAAAACTTTTAGTCGCGATTGTGCAAATTGCATCGCGTTCGGATCGGTTTCAAATCCGAAGAGCTTACCGGTCGTCAGTTGTGCAAGTATTTGCTCGGAGTATCCACCGCCACCAAGCGTTGCATCGATGTAGATGCCGTCGGGCTTGATGTTCAGCATGCCAACAGCTACGGTCAGCATCACCGGCGTGTGATACGGATGCGCGACCCGCTTGGGTGCTTCGTCCTGCTCTGCTTTCAAAGAACGCTCGCTGTTTGCCATTCCAGATATGGTCTGGGCTTACAGCTTCTTGATTCCCATTACACTCTCGGCCACATTTTCGTAACTCTCTTTCTTTCCTTCGATGTAGCGCTTGAAGTAGTCCGGATTCCAAAGTTCGATGTGATCAAGCACACCGATAAAAAAAACTTCTTTCTGAATATCTGCAAACTCCATAAGACTCTTCGGGAGCAGCAATCGGAATTGGGAGTCGAGTGCGACTTCTTCGCTCCACTGCATCAGCATTCGGACAAAGAAGCGGTCCTTCTCATTTGTTTGAGGCAGACTGCGAATATTCTCTTCCAGACGCTTGTACTCATCCAACGGATAGGCATAGAGACATTTCTCCATCCCACGCGTAAGGACAAAAGTCAACTGCGCTGCCGGCTGTATGCTCCGTCGCATCTTCGACGGTATGCTTACTCTGCCTTTAGCATCGACGATATATGTATCGCTTCCCTTAAATGAAGACATTCTCTTCCCCAGAGCCTACTGACGGCCGTTTCGGGCAATCAAATTTGTCATCTCGTTCTCGTGGATACCTTCACAGCAATCGTTGATCCTTTCGAATTCAACTCCTATCATCTTTCCCTAGCTACCATCCACGATTTTTGAGCCTCTCAGAGCTTCACCTCTATGATGGATCACTTGTCTCCATCTTTCAACACTTCCAATGGTGATCGCCCCACTTTATCCCACACGCCATGCAAAGATATTCATTTTTAAGGCAAAGTCAAGCTGTTTTTCTATAATATTTCACTTTTTTAGCGTTTTTCTTTTAATAAGGTAGTTTGCATTGCAATTTGCAATGAATTTGGGTCGGAGGTAGGTGGCGGGTTGAAGCGAGGCAAAAGAAAATAAGAAACTGTTTAAAGCTAGAACACGCTCTCGGGTTTCCCCTTAAGCGCGTTCAGCTACTTCCTAAGAATCGGTGAGAAAAACTTTGGTGGGTTATGCTTGTGTACCGATCCACCACAAGCGCCCAATTCTTTTAACTTCTCATCTGCTATCGCTGGGTGATAAAGTCAGCGGTCAGCTCTTTGGTTAGCTTCGCGACGACGAGGCTAACTGTAAGAGGGTTGAGCTCATCGACCGCCTCAGCTGAGGATTTCGACAGCACCGCATGATTAACTACACCTACTCCAGAGAATGCAGGCAACAATTCAACACGAACATTCATGATACCACCGACAGGCCTGGGCTCATAGGTCACCGTGACCTTCATGGAATGCTCTTCCAATACAGAGTGAGGCTCGGCCGTTACGACTACCACTGAAAATGCTTTCGTCTCACCGCTAGCCAAGTTCGGAATCGAGGAGACGATATTTGGTAACAACGCATGCAGACTTGTAGTAGAAAGCTGATTCAGGATCTCTCGTGGCGCCGGTGGTTCGACCGAAAGTACGATTTGATCGACCTCGCTTTTCGAAAGAAGCGGGCTATTCGATATATCGATCGGTTGATCCGTCTGCAACCATTGCTGAGATTGACCAGTCTGATCTGCCAGCCGAAGCTGGAAAAAACTATGTGCATTCCCAAGAGAGGGAATTCCTACCAACAGCAGGGCAACGCCAGCTGTTAGGATATTAATTTTGGCAAATATTTTCATAGGGCAATTCGATTATGTCAACTCCTCCGGCTCGTGTATTCAGAGTTGAGAGCTTTTCAAACCATTCTAAGGATTGGCTTGGTCGCGGGTTGCTGGGCTTAGCTCCCCATCGCACTACGAACATAACACATGGGACTTGAAAGTCAAGACATTTTTGGCCAAATAATCATGGATTCGGCAATAATTCCATCGACCTCCTCCCCAAACCTGTACAGCCGATTCGGATTCCTACAGTTAACTACTTAGTTAGTCCGAATTTGCTACGCTAAAAATCAATGTTGCGTCTTGAGGAGTCACAAAGTGTAATTAGCGACCGATTTGGGAGCAATTTGAGGGTGATTCGAGAAGAGCGAGGAGGAATGCCACCATCGGGCTTCTTGTCCGGAGACAAGAAGCCCAGAATCGAAGTCCTTAGTGCGAAAGCACCATTCGTCGCGAGATAACCTTGCCACCCGTCTCGAGTCGTGCGACGTAGCTACCATTCGTCAGATTCACCGGATTGAAATTCACGGAAAATTGACCAACGGGGCTATCCGAATTCACAAGGCGAGTGACCTCCCGACCCAACGCATCATAGATGATGAGGCTCACAAAGCCCGGCTTTGCAACCTGATAGGTCAGTTGTGTAACACCCTTGAATGGATTCGGAAAATTCTGTTCCAGACCGGCAACGCTTGGTTGATACGCATTTCCGATCTTCGGAGAGCAACTACCGATCGCGACTATCGTACCACTCGACATCGTCCCGTATGGTGCGGGCAAAACCGCCGAGGCATTCTGTCCCGTTACAGTGTGATTAAGGTTATCGTTATAACTAACGGTGTTCGATCCAACCACGCTAGGTATCAGAATTACTTGGTTGGTTGTCTCCGAATTAGCTGCATGAATAATCACATAGAGCAGCGCGGAATCACCAAGCATAAGCGAATCTCCAAGTATCGATCTTCCGGTTATCGTGATAATATTTCCAACGATCGCACTACGCACATCAAACGTCTGACTCGCGGTGTTGATCTTATCAAAGCCTTGATATGTAAATCCGGCATAGCCGTTCAACGTAAAGCTGAAGCTGAAGGAAGTGATCCCTTTCTTAGCAAGTGGGAAGGTATCGTTCTTAACAAAATAGATCGGAAGCTTGAAATCCGTCGCCTGATCCATCAAGTTCGATGGCTTGAATGTAATATCCTGCGCCCAGATCGCAACATCCACACTCGCAGAGTGCGCGGCTTGTTCGGCAGTGCTCGTGGAATGCGCGCCATATAGATCGATCGTATGCAGCGTGCCCGTAGAACTCGATCCATACTTTGTGACCACAAGCGGGGCAGAAACAATTCGACTGCCGTTATCCCATCTTTCGAAAGGATCGAAATTCACGGCGCTATCGAGAATTGTATGACGCAAACCACGGTCGAATTGCGTCGAATCGGTGATGACAAGATCGAGCTTTGTTCTGGATGTACTATCACTGAGTATCTGCGGTGGCGTGTTATCGGTCTTGATCGGATAGTACCAGCACGTATCAGAGCGATTGCCCGCACAATCCAGAACATGAATACAAACCGTTGCGAGTGTATCGAGCGACATAGGATCGGTAACACTTACGTCAAACTTAAACGGCCCAACCTTACAGTCACCGTGGATCGTCGCCGGGACCGTCATACCATACACATTCGTAAACCAAATAGAATCAATACCTCGATCCCAACCAATGAGATCGGTAGAATTGTAATAGTGCAGATCATTCACAATAACGTGCACGACGGTCGGCGAAAAGAACGGTGGCGGATCGAGCAGAATATTTGGAGCCCAGATATCTTGAATCGTGTCGCGCGATGCGCAAGTATCCTTCGACCACCAATGTGTGGCATCCGCGAGTGATGAAGAATCCGCAAGATCCTTCGTGCGCACGCAGAACGAAGCGAACAAATTCGTGTCGATGACTTCTATATTGAAATCATAATTTGATCGGCCGCGTGTCTGCGTTCTCGTAGGTTCGAAGGCAACACCGTTCTTAACCAACCGAATATTATTTCGCGAAGTCACACTAATCGTATCTATCCGTCGGTCGTATGGCTGTACATCTGTTACATATACCGCCCAAGCGTATGGGGTGGTTTGGAATATCGCAGTCACCGGTGGATTATTATCCGGAATTGTGCAGTAGCAGATCGTTGTATCGACGAAGTTACCGGCAAGATCAGTCGCTCGAACCGAAATGCATCCATCGGCCATCGAGTCAATCACGCTGATATTAAACCCTTGTCTCGACGTTCCGGCGACGATGGTGCCGACATCAAGACGCATGTTCGTTGGAGTAGTGCTCGGCACAACTGTGATGCTCTGCAGGCCTTTGTCATAGGTGGTGTCATCGATCGCAAGCAACGAATCACGCTTCATATTACACAGACTTCCATCGTAGCTACCGAACCTGGAGATAACAACAAACCGCGGAGGGATCGTATCCGGATGCAAAGGATACCTTGGAAAACATACCTGCTCGATCGTAACATTTTTTGCACAATCGGTTACACGGATCGTAATACATCCGGCAACAGTGGAATCCAGTTGTTGCATATGCACGACGACGGGAGTCGAGGTTTTTGTGCATTGTGAAAATGCGTCCACGGTTACGCGAAAAAATGTGGGATTAAATCCAAACGTTTGAATGGATTCGATTCCTTTGTCTGCGATTCGGTTATCGCGAAAGCCGATCGATTTAGAAAATCCGTTGCTCACAACCGGTTCCGCAATGGGCGGGAGCGTATCTTTATCCAAGCACGGCAAGATCACCGGCAATCGACACTGCCGATTAAAACTCGGATTGCCAAGCGTTGACTGACAATAGAATTCGAGAAACGAAGTGTCCTGTAAACAATTTTTGTCGGCGTGGACATGCCAAAGCGCAGTGCTCACACTTCCGAGGCCTATGTTCGGTGGTGAGGCTAAAAACTTTTGGGAATTCGAACCGATCGGCACGCCGAGCGAATCGAGAATCGTAAGGTGTGGACCAACTGTAAGCGTGACGTACGTATTAGCAGCGCTCGTGTACTTATCGGTGTTGAACAAATACATCTCCACGTCGAATGGATTCGGAGTGTAGTCGGTACCAGCGGCGTTGGGCCGCATGATTCTTGGCCGATAGATTAGTGCATAAATATTTCCCGTGCAGGTTTCGAATTGGCCCGTGCCGTACGCGGTGCGTCCGATCTCTATATTCGCACCCGTAATTACGCCCTTTGAAGGGAAAACGATAAGTACTCCACTATCACCATATTCGTCTGTTGGAAGGACGCTCGGCCAGCCCCAAGGTGTGCCGCTCAAATTGTTTTCCCAATCGCCGATCAAGACTGCGTCAGGCTTCATCAATCCCATTTCTGGGCTAATGAATGTGCCTTGACTAAT
>JBDTCS010000297.1:0-12091 GCA_039923455.1 Kapaibacterium sp. (SeqCode)
AATTCCTTCTGTTCGCGCTCGCTAAAGAATGCGCCGTTTTCGAGTTCGTGGATCATAAAAATCTGCTTCGCACGGTGGTTTCTTCCGGTGTTACGGAATCCTAAAAAAATAAACTCCCGACTTCAAAACTAAAGAATCCTGATTCGGTTCATTCTAAACTCGTATTTTTGCTGAGCAGCAAAGTTACGACACGTTTTATTTCTGAGCATTACTAATATTACCAGCACTATGCGTTCTCGCAGCAAGTATCTTCAAGGTAAGCCGATCGTCCCTAAACCGATGACAAAGAGAATGAGCGTCACGGACATTGTTGACAATTACTTTCAGGCCTATAATGCCGGACGTCTCAATGAGGCCTGCAATCTGTACGTCGATAAGATGCTGAACGGCGACGTCACCGTCGGTCTTTCGATCACCGGTGCACTCACGCCTGCTGGGCTTGGTGGTTCATGCATTGTACCATTGATCGAGTCGGGGTTTGTTGATTGGATCGTTTCGACCGGCGCAAATCTGTATCATGATACACACTTCGGCATCGGAAAAACGCTGCATCGGGGTTCACCGAACATCGATGACGTGCTCTTACGCAAAGAAGGCGTTATTCGAATCTACGATGTACTCTTCGACTATGATGTCTTGCTCGACACCGATAGCTTTTTCCGCGAGATCATACAAGGCCCGGAATTTCAAAAACCGATGTCGAGCGCCGAGTTTCATTACCTTGCCGGCAAATATGTCCGCGCAAGAGAGAAAAAGCTCAAGATAAAACATAAGAGCCTGATCTCGACAGCGTATGAATATGCTGTTCCGGTCTACACCAGTTCGCCGGGCGATAGCTCGATCGGCATGAACATTGCCGCGATGGCATTACGTGGGAATAAGCTTGTTATCGATCCGAACAAAGATGTGAACGAGACCGCCGCGATCGTCCTCGAAGCAAAACGAGGCAAGGCTTACGGAAAAAAAGGTGGCAAGTCGGCAGTGTTTATTCTGGGTGGTGGGAGTCCGAAAAACTTTGTCCTGCAAACCGAGCCGCAGATCCAAGAGGTGATGGGAATCGATGAGAAGGGTCACGACTACTTTCTCCAGATCACCGACGCCCGACCTGATACCGGTGGACTTTCCGGTGCAACGCCTGCCGAAGCGGTCAGTTGGGGAAAAATCGATCCTTCGATGTTGCCCGACACTGTGGTCTGCTATGTCGATTCGACTATCGCAGTGCCGATCATCACGCAATACGCCATTAGTAAACACGCAAAGCGTACGCCGAAGCGACTCTATGATCGCTTGCCGGAGTTAATGCAGGCCATTACGAACGAATATGCAAAGGCTCAGAAAAAAGCAAAAAAGTAGGAAGTGAAGTTATTAGCTTCCCGCTGGAGGGAGAACTTTGTTCTCCCTCTCCGTAAGACTCAATAGTGATACTGCGGAGCCCAATCCGGATCGCTTGCCGGAAGAAGATCGAGTAGCGACCAAAGTGAGCAGTAGTCGTCGCCTGGTCCGAAGTTCGCCTTGGCGACGCGAAAGATATTCCCACTCTCGTCCTTGCGGAAAGTCGAAACACCTGGGTTGAAAGTGTTTGGCTTTGGTTCGAAACCCATGTCGGCGGTGAAGCTTGAGCCCTTCGTCGAGACCATTCGAAACGTCCAGCCTCGATCGCGCGCAAAGGTCGATTGCGTTTCAGGGTCATCCGGTGAGGAAAGTACCAATGCAGAGCGATCCTCCAAATGTTTTACGAAGCCATTGATTCCATCTGCCCAAAGGGTACAATAGGTGCACTTTTTGCCCATGTTGTGAATCAAGATCAATTCGTTCTTTGTGCCGAAGAGTGTAGAGAGCTTCGTTTCTTCGCCATAGGGTCCGCGCAACGTATAATCTTTCACGGGTTGGGCCGGAAGCGATCTCCTGCTCTCAGCGATTTTCTTCTTTAGCTCCATTAGCTCCGCTTCCATCTTTTCGATCTCTTGTTCAGTTGCCATAATTTTCTATGATTTGAATGATTTGCGCAAAGCCTCTTTGGCGAATATAACTTACAATGAAGGATTCAAGCAAATTTCGTCGAACCACCCACTCCGAAAACGAGCAACGGTTGATACCAGAAATTTGGACAAAATTCTACACTTTTTCAACCCTCGCCAAAACCCCGATTTGAGCCGGTTCGGCCAACTTCCAGTCCAAGTGCAAGTATTTCCCAACTTTTTCTTTAGAAACTGCCAGCGACTTGAAAAACAGCGATTAAGGATAGTTTAGCAACATGTATTTCCACATAAAACGCGCAAAGTGAGCCAAATTCACCAATAAGTGACAACGCCCCAAGTCGGGATGGCTGCCCAAATATCAGCCATTTTAACCTACGTAAACTGGCTCTGAATCAAGGTATTTTCCAAAAAACTTGCATATAGGCTCCAAATTGTGCATGTTTGTAAAAGCATTCTCCTGTTATACATCAGAAATATCTAACATTTGGAGGTAAGAAATGAGCCGTTATACTGAACTTCAAGACTTGCTCACGAGCTTCGAAAAAGACTTTGAGAAATTCTACGACAAGAAAAATAAATCTGCCGGAACGAGGCTTCGCAAAGCAATGAACGAACTCAAGCGCAAAGCTCAGGACATCCGAAAGGAAGTCCAAGAAATGAAATCCGATGGCGTGGAGCCAGGTGCCGAGCCGAAAGAAGCAACGCCACCCGCTGCACCCAGCGCATAACTCGAACAGCAAAAAACTTTAGGTTGTAGCGCGTACAACAAAATGTTGCCTTCCGACCTCGATATGAGATGTCGGAAGGCTTTTTGTTAGCTGCGATGCTGTCGATGAAATTCTGGATAGTCTGCTGAATTTGGAACTACGTGCGCCAATTCTTCCACACTCCGCGTTGTTGCACCTTCCTGACTATTAGAATTAGCAACACATGAAATCCTTACTTCGGCTGCTCCCCTATTTTGCACGACACAAGAAGAAATTCTTTGCCGGATTCTTGCTCGTGCTCGGCTCGACTGTCGCACAGGTAGTAATGCCGGTCTTTGTCGGGAGAGTTGTCGATTCTCTTAAAACGGGCACCTCCACTCCGGGTTCGCTTGCAACAAATGCACTATTGATCATAGGCTCCTCGATTGCGAGTGGGTTTCTGTTTTTTCTTGTACGACAGACGATCATCGTTGCCAGCCGTTTGATGGAGTTTGATCTTCGCAATGATTTCCTCTCGCATCTTGAGCGTCTATCGATGCGATTCTTCCAAAATACGCCGCAAGGCGAGGTGATGGCGTATGCGACGAACGATATCAATGCAGTGCGTAACTTCATCGGACCCGCGATCATGTATTCCGCCGATACGGTTGCAACCGTTCTTTTTGCACTCGGCTTCATGCTTGCAATCTCGCCTTGGTTGACACTCGTGATCGTGCTACCGCTACCGCTAATGTCGCTTGGGGTTTATATGGTTGGTAAAAGAGTCCATCCACTTTTTGATGCCGTGCAGGAGCAATACTCCGATCTAACGGCTCGTGCGACAGAGTCCATCTCGGGCATTCGTGTTGTTCGGGCTTATGTACGTGAGGAATACGAGAAGAAGGTGATGGACCGACTCAGCAAAGGTTACTTCACAAAAAACATGAAGCTCATCAAAGTGCAAGGCTTGATGATGCCGATCATTGTATTCTTCATGGGCTTCTCCGGAATCTTGTTGCTCTTGATCGGTGGACCGATGGTAATCAATAAAACCATCACGCTTGGTGACTTCGTGAAATTCATGATGTATCTGAATATGCTCACTTGGCCCTTCATCGCTCTGGGCTGGGTCACCAACATGATACAACGATCTGCGGCCTCGATGCTTCGGCTCGCAAAGATTTTCGACACTACACCCGAAGTTCAAAACTCAGAGCACACCGATTGGCACCTGAAAGAAATTCACGGCGAGATCGTCTTTCAAAACGTGACGATGCGTTACCGAGAAGAGCTTGAGCCCGCTGTTAAGAACATTAATTTGCACATTCCGCAAGGCAAAACACTCGCGATTATTGGTCGAACCGGTTCGGGAAAATCGACACTCGTGAGTTTGATTGCAAGATTGTATGATCCGACCGAGGGAAGCATACTTGTAGATGGTCATGATTCGCGTGCGATACCAATCGAGGCGTTACGCGGCGCAATCGGGTTCGTGACGCAAGAGACGTTCCTTTTCTCAGACACGATAGCAAATAATATCGGCTTCGGAAAACCCGAAGCAACATTTACAGAGATCGAAAACGCCGCGAAGGCAGCAGATCTCTATGATAACATCCTGGACTTCCCCGCCGGATTCGAGACGATGCTCGGCGAACGTGGAATCACACTTTCCGGCGGACAAAAACAGCGTACTGCAATAGCTCGTGCGATCGCTCGCGACCCGAAAATCTTGATACTCGACGACACCATGTCAGCAGTAGACACCGCAACCGAAGAGCGCATTCTTCGAAACTTGCGCAGATTGATGCACAACCGCACAAGCATTTTAATAAGTCATCGTATCTCGACTGTAAAAGAGGCGGACACGATCATTGTGCTCGATCATGGTGAGATCGTAGAATCGGGCACCCACGAGTCTCTTCTCGATTTGCGCGGACACTATCACGATCTTTATCGCAAGCAACTTTTGGAAGAAGCACTCGAGAATGCGTAACAAATAGTGCTACGATAAGTCTTAGAATGCAGTACAAATTCGATATCCGAGCGAATGTGTTTCAAATCCCGTATTTTTGCCCTCGCTGAGCTCGGTGATCCGAACAGCTCTTGAGAGAACAAGTGTATCATTTCAGAATTCAATAAATTTCATGGCTTTCAAATTGCAGCCGCCGGCAACAGGCGAACCGATCACATGTACGAATCTCAAACTGACCGTTCCGGATAATCCAATCATTCCCTTTATCGAAGGTGATGGCACCGGGCCGGATATTTGGCGCGCAAGCGTGCGAGTCTTCGATGCCGCAGTTGCGAAAGCATACGGCGGTAAGAGGAAGATCGCATGGTACGAAGTGTATGCCGGCGAAAAATCGACAAAAGTGTATGGTGCCGATGTGTGGCTTCCTGACGAGACCGTTGAAGCGATTCGCAAGTACAGCGTCGCGATCAAAGGTCCGCTTACAACTCCGATCGGCGGCGGAATTCGCAGCCTGAATGTCGCGCTCCGTCAAATGCTTGATCTTTACGTATGCTTGCGCCCAGTCCGTTGGTTCAAGGGAGTACCAAGCCCCGTGAAGCATCCCGAAAAAGTAGAGATGGTTATCTTCCGTGAGAACACCGAAGATATCTATGCCGGAATCGAGTGGATGGCAGGGACACCGGAAGCGCAGAAAGTACTTGATTTTATTGCAAAGGAATTTCCGAAATCATTCGAGAAGATTCGGTTTGGAACAGCCGCAAAAGCCGGTGCGTGGCAGAAGAGTCGCGGACAAGCCGAAGTTGGCGGGACGCCACACGTTTCGATCGGTGTAAAACCTGTGAGTCAGGAAGGCTCCGAGCGACTGATCGAAGCTGCGATTGAATACGCACTCGCGCAAAAGCGCAAGTCGGTCACGATCGTGCACAAAGGCAACATCATGAAATATACCGAAGGTGGATTTCGTGATTGGGGCTATAACCTCGCACGCACCAAGTATGCTGACCAAACCTACACGTGGAGTGAGTGGGAAGAGCAGAAGAAAGCACACGGCGAGCCGAAAGCCAATGAGATGATGAAGGCTGCGCTTGCAAGTGGTAAGTTGTTGATCAAAGATGCGATCGCAGATATCACTTTGCAGCAAGTGCTAACACGTCCTGAAGAGTTTGACGTTATAGCAACGCTCAATCTCAACGGGGATTATCTTTCTGACGCATTGGCTGCGCAAGTCGGTGGTATCGGAATTGCTCCGGGCGCAAATATCAACTACGTCACGGGTGCTGCTATTTTCGAAGCAACACACGGTACTGCTCCGAAGTATGCCGATCTGGACAAAGTGAATCCGGGTAGCGTGATTCTCTCCGGTGAGATGATGTTGCGCTACATGGGTTGGAACGAAGCAGCGGATCTTATTATCAAAGGACTCGATGGCGCGATTCACGCAAAAACTGTCACGTACGATTTCGCACGTCAGATGGATTCGGCGACCGAAGTGCTAACCAGCGGCTTTGGTGACGCTGTGATCAAGCACATGGATTGAATTATTGCAGCCCTGTAGAACTGCAACCCAAAGGCGTCAGCACTGTTCATTGTAGTGTTGACGCCTTTTGACTAACCAGAACGTATTTGTAGCGCTGATCTCTTTTTTCTATCGAACCGAATTTTGAAAAGCTCAAAACATCAGCCGCTTAAGAACGCAGCGAAGCTCGGGACTCAGGCTAAGACCCGGGACCCCGCTCTGGTGCATACTGCCAAGAAGCATAATGAGGTACGCGAGCATAAACTCAAGTCCCTTCCCAAAGTTGCACGCCCGCCGGTCAAACTATGGGACTCGATTCGCTACTACGCGATCGGACTGTACAACAACTTAGACGATGACCATTGCTTTCTCTTAGCTTCCGGTATCGCGTTCAATGTGCTTTCGAGCATCATTCCACTTTCGCTTTTGCTGTTCGAGGTATTCTCCGTTGTGTTGCGTAGCAACAAAGATGCGGGTGTAACGATCATCGCATATATCACCGACGCAATTCCGGTTGCAGAATATCAACTGCCCGTCCACGAATGGCTCAAGGCTGCCTTTATTTCAGCAGCACATGCCGGTCACACGGCGGGTATTATCGGAGGCTTCACCTTGCTCTGGTTGGCGAGCGCACTCTTCAGTACATTGCGGACGACCGTAAACGCTATTTTTAGAATGAAGCCTAAGCGCAACGCGATCATTCTGAAATTGGGTGATTTTGTGATGATGAGTATTGTAACAGTGCTCTTGCTTGCGCTCACCTTGCTCTCGCCACTTACGGTGCTATTACTTAATTTTGGTAAGCACTTTTTGCCGGACTTCATTCTTACACATCTCAATACCGCACTGCCCTATTTCATTGGTGTTGGGCTTTCGGTGGTACTGTATGGTATTCTCTTTCGTTTTCTGCCCCATAGCAAACCGAACAACAAAGTAGTGTTGATCTCGACGCTAACGACAGTGATCCTTCTCGAACTGATGAAGCAGATTTTCTCCTTCTACATGTCGCGAATCAGTTCGATTGGTGCGCTCTATGGAGCCTACGCGTTCCTCGTCGGTATCGCGCTTTGGGTGTATTACATGGCGGCGGTTTTCACTATTGGTGCCGAAGTCGGTTGGCTCTATCATGATCGAGCCGAGAAAGCAAAGGCGGAGCTTGAGGCTGCCGAAGCTGTTGGCTAGGTCGGCCCTGTTATGATGCGTAGTTTTGGAATATCCTTCGTGTAAAGCTGATTTTCGTTTTAATCATTTGTGTTAACTATTTCGCCATTTACTTAACACAACAGAATTAATCACAAGTCTGCTTCATACAAACTTTTCACATATACCTTTGTGATAGACGTCGAAGGAATTGTGAGCTAGATCGAATAACCAGTTGCGCTATCGTTGCACAGAAAAAATCGTCCGGCCGGTTGACGTCACGAGAACGTAGCTTCCGTTTTCGAGAGAGCTGACGTCAAGGGATAGCTCAGTGGCACTCAGCGAAGTATTGCGGGCAAGCCTCTCGCGTCCGAGTATGTCGAATAGCTTAACTTGGTGCAAGTCAGAACCTGAGGCACTAGTAACAGTCAGTGTGGATGTTGCAGGATTGGGAAAAATTTGCATTGCGTTGATACTCCGTTTCGCAACTACGAGATTGGCAAGTTTGTTCGCGCCCAATTGCAGATTCACGTATGAGCTGGCAGTCGTATCAATGGGGAGATCGCATTTATTAACTGTTAACGTGCCGGGTAAGCTTCCATGCCCCGATGATGCTTCGGTGCTCGTGGTGTTGAAGGCGTGAATCGCTGACACCATCGACGAAACAGGTACATTACAAACAACATTGCCCGCAGAGTCAATCAAATAGCCGACGTTGATCAATTGAATGGACCAGTCTCTCTGTAGATATCCCATTCCAAAACCCTCGTAATAACCTCCAGAGTAGGTGAGTGATCGTATGACGCGAGCGACGGTATCAAAAATCGCAACAAAAGAGACCTTGCCTGCGTCGCAATTATTTGGAGTAGAAACCTGAAGGGTATCTCCGCTGATTGATGCTTTATATTCCGAGTGTATACCACAATCCCCGCCCCACTTATCCCTGAAGTAAGCGCTGCCACTGAAATTTGCTGTGGAATCGAGGTACTGAACATGATTGGTATCCTCTTGTCGTCTGTAAAACGAATGCGCTAAGAGACCTCCAGCGCTTATCGAGCCACTCGCGGCGAGTTTCAGAATTGTCGCTTCAGATTGACCATTGGCGCTGAGCGGCAAGGCGCAAAGGCCAAATAAGAATAAAAATGCAAACTGCCGGTACCAGGAAGTCATATTGGTTTGAACGGAAGATATCACAACATCGAATAAAGTAACTCGATTGGCGCGCGAAGTAGTTCTCAATCATTAGCAACCTCAGGTTAGCGTCACTCTACTCTCCTGCCAAAGATATCAATCTACCTGACATTTTTTCTCGAGTGACAGCAGAGACCTGACATTTTGTCATACAATAATGTGCTAATACAATCCAAAATCCTTAATTTTCGGACGATTATGCCGTTCAACCACTTTGGCACGTTCTTTCAATATAAGCTTTGCACGAACGCAAGGAGTTTGAACCATCACAAATAACTCCGGTGATTTTACGCTGAGCTGGAACAGCCGGCGATCTTAGATAGAAAGCATTTACAATAGTTTTTTCACAATTGAATTTTTGAAGTCTTATGACAATGATCAGATTTGAACCAAGGAATGAATTCGTACATGCGCAGCAAAAGCTCCGCCGTTTTTTGAATGAGTTCGAAGGAGCAGTCCAAGGTGGCGTGCACTTCGAGATGGGCTCTTTCAATCCGAGAGTCGATATCGCCGAAGATGAGAAGAGCGTACACGTGCACGCAGAGCTTCCCGGACTTAGCACTGAAGATGTGAAGCTCACGATCTCCGAAGGTGTGCTCACGATTCGTGGTGAGAAGAAGCGTCAGGAAGAGCAACCGGCAAGCAATTTTGTTCGCATCGAGCGTAGCTTCGGTGCGTTCGTTCGTCAGTTCACGCTGCCCGAGAATTTACAGGATGACGCCGTGACTGCATCATTCACAAATGGCGTGCTCGAAATCACGATTCCGAAATCTGAGCCGGTGAAGCCAAAGGAACGCGAGGTTCCGATTACAAGCGCAACTCCGAAGTTTAGCCAGAACTAAGCTAAAAAAACTTAGCAAGCATAGAATAGTAAGCCTGGAGAACAGGGCGATCGAATCTGAGGAGCAACGCAAGCAGAGGGGGCATTTCAAGTCAGATCCGGTGTTCGCGCCGGATCTGATGGCCCGTATTTTGAGGTAACTATTCGCAGTTATCACGTATGAAGGATTTTGAGCTTCTCGGTTCCGAGATAAGAAGTACGAAACTTGCGTATTTTTGTTGTCTTATACAACCGTACTAATCACTAATCGGACTGGTTATGATCGTTAAGCTCATCATGGGTGGAGCATTCTTCCTTACGGGTATCATTTTTCTTCTTGCTATCGTGGTTCACGGACCAAAGCGTAAGTATCCGTCAGAGTGACCTTACGGAGAAGAGAATAAAATCTTAGAAAAATGAGTCGCTTGCTGTGACTGCAAATTTCACGTGACGCTATCGGAGCTGGTCAATAAAAGTTTTTTTAATAATTTGATCTATATATAATTATGAGTAAAATAATTGGAATCGACTTAGGAACAACGAACTCCTGCGTCGCCGTGATGGAAGGTTCGCAGCCGGTCGTTATTCCGAATTCGGAAGGCGCACGCACAACGCCATCGATCGTAGCATTTACGAAATCGGGCGAACGCCTCGTTGGCCAGGCTGCTAAGCGTCAGGCGGTAACAAACCCCGGCAACACGATCTATTCGATCAAGCGCTTCATGGGTCGCAAGCTTGGTGAAGTCAGCGACGAGATGAAACTGGTGCCCTATAAAGTTATCAAAGGCGAAGGAGATTCAATCCGCGTCGAAATCAGCGGCACACTATACTCCCCTCCCGAGATCTCAGCAATGATTCTGCAGAAGATGAAGCAGACTGCCGAAGATTATCTCGGACAGAAAGTGAGCGAGGCAGTCGTAACAGTGCCCGCATATTTCAACGATGCACAGCGTCAAGCAACCAAAGATGCTGGCGAGATCGCCGGTCTTACGGTTCGCCGCATCATCAATGAGCCGACAGCTGCAGCGCTTGCTTATGGACTCGATAAGAAAGGCAAGAACGAGAAGATCGCTGTCTATGATTTTGGTGGCGGTACATTCGATATTAGTATTCTGGAACTTGGCGAAGGCGTCTTCGAAGTAAAGTCAACCGACGGTGATACGCATCTTGGTGGCGATAACATCGACTCAAGACTTGTCGATTATCTCGCAGACGAATTCAAGACGCAAGAGAATGTCGATCTCCGCAAAGATCCGATGGCGTTGCAACGCTTGAAGGAAGCATCCGAGAAAGCGAAGATGGAGCTTTCGCAATTGATGCAGACAGATATCAATCTCCCGTTCATCACTGCAACGGCAGATGGTCCGAAGCACATGAACCTCACGCTGACTCGCTCGAAGTTCGAGCAACTCGTGAGTGATATTCTTCAGCGCACCGTCGAGCCTTGCAAACGCGCTCTGCAAAATGCGAAGCTCACACCGAATGATATTGATGAAGTCATTCTCGTTGGTGGTTCGACACGCATTCCGAAAGTGCAGGAGATCGTCCGTAGTTTGTTTGGCAAGGATCCGCACAAGGGTGTGAATCCGGATGAAGTGGTTGCAGTTGGTGCAGCTATTCAGGGTGCCGTTCTGACGGGTGAGGTGAAGGACGTGTTGTTGCTCGATGTCACACCGCTCACGCTCTCGATCGAGACGATGGGTGGAGTTGCAACGGCGATGATACCTTCGAACACCACGATCCCGACGCGCAAATCGGAGACGTTCTCGACAGCAAGTGATTCGCAGCCTTCGGTTGAAATCCATGTGCTGCAAGGCGAGCGTCCTATGGCCACCGATAACAAATCGCTTGGCAAATTCCATCTCGATGGAATTCCACCTGCACCTCGAGGCGTACCGCAAGTCGAAGTTACATTCGATATCGATGCGAACGGAATTCTGAACGTAAGTGCGAAGGACAAAGCGACCAACAAAGAGCAGTCGATTCGCATCACATCTTCTGGCGGACTGTCGAAGGATGAAGTTGCGAAAATGAAAGCGGATGCCGAAGCGCACAAAGCCGATGACATCAAGTTGAAAGAATCGGTTGAGACGCGCAATCAAGCGGATCAACTCGTCTTCCAGTCCAAAAAGCAATATGAGGAGCTGAAGGACAAGATGTCGCCGGAAGCACAAGGCAAGATCAACACAGCGATCACCGATCTTGAGAACGCGCTCAAGGGTTCTGATTTCGATGCGATCAAAGCTATGATCGACGTGCTTAATCGCGCATGGAGCGAAGCATCCACCGCGATGTACCAGAACGCAACTCCCCCACCTGGAGCAGGCCCTGAAGGCGCTGGCGCACCTCCGGAAGGCGAGACGAACGGTTACGCTGGCAGCGGTAAGGTCGAGAATGCCGACTTCGAAGTAGTAGACGACGAAAAGAAGTAACTCGCAAAAGAACCAAACGCCGACACACGAGATTCGTGAATAGGTCGGCTCACTTCGCACGGATGATCACTCATCCGTGCGATTGTCGTTTGAAAAGGCTTCGAACGACGAACCTTGATTGGTATGCTCTCTGATTTACCAAGTATATTGCATAAGTTATTACGGGGCCGTGGGAGGGCATTCGTATCTCCAACGGTTGTGAACGGGAAGGTTTATGTGGCTTGTGAAGATCATGTTGGAGTCTTCTATTAGCAGAATGACACAGCGCGCTTTGAGTTCTTGTTTGTTGCGATGCTTCCGAAAAGTTTCGCAACATCTATGCGTTACCAAATTCCGTTTCTTCCTTGTGCCGGTT
>JBDTCS010000298.1:0-5848 GCA_039923455.1 Kapaibacterium sp. (SeqCode)
ATGCCGGATGACCAACTACTACCTGCCTCACTGATCCATCCAACCACCGGCAACCTCGAGTGGATGTTGGATGCTGAAGCTGCCTCGCTCTTGTGATCTAAAAATAATTATAGGAATTCCAGAACCACCAACAAGCGCAGCAAAATCTTTTGAGCGCCCACACCTTCGAGCAGGTGGACAAACCCGGCACATTCCACCTCGACTGGCTGAAGCCCAATCGACCCCATTGAGACAACCATTTGTACCGACAGTGGGACTTGAACCCACACGAGGTTTACACCTCAACGGATTTTAAGTCCGTTGCGTCTACCATTCCGCCATGTCGGCAATCTAGAAATTCACATAATCGTCCGTAACGACAGGGCCCTTATTGACAAATTATGTGAAGTTTTGTAAGGAAAACCACATCGGGAATCTGGCCCGAAGCTCGGCTAACATGGTTCTGAAACTCAACGTTCAATAATGCGGAGCTTACAGCCGGTGTGCTGCTTTTTTTGCTTTGGAAGGACCTCCTCTTCCTGCGAACCACCATCACCCATAGGATGAGGTCTACCCCAATAATTTCTCAGCGTCTATCCGCGGCACCTTGACTTCTACATCATCAATATTGAAGCTAAACCACTCTGGCGTAGTGGCAGTCGCCTCGACGTTGCCATGATGGAATTGGCGGTGGTGAGTTGCGCAAAGTGTTATGATGTTACTCGCAGAGAGACTGCCTTTCACAAGTTTAGAAACGTGAATGACGTGATGTGCTTCGACGTACTGCTCGCCATCCTGCTTTAAAAAGCTTCCGAGATGTAAACCCATGGCGTTACATGCGAGACACTCGTACTTGAAATACTTCTTTACTACATCCGCTACGCTACCTCGCTCAATGACCTTGCTAATTACTTCTTTGACCCTTGGGACTGCATTTGCGTAAATCGCTTCCAATCTCCTAATGTCGGTGAGAGTGTCCGCCTTTTCTTCTCTGAGAATTGCTTCTTTTACTTCTGCGCCGTTGAACCGAACGTTGAGAATCTGGGCAATTGCAGATGGAATTTGAGTCCCTGACGCCTGGGGAGTCCAGTTCATGGCATCGAATGGCGGTTCGTTCAACTCTGTCAAGGACAAAAAGTCTTGATCATCCACAGCTACGAGCTTGTCAAAGCGGACCTTAACGTACTTCGCCTCACGCCCAGAGCCATCCCAGTGAGTATCCTTGTACACATTGGATAGGATGACACCCGAACCCAAAATTCCTTTCGGGTCCAAACCTAACCGTATGAGGTAGAACGAATCACCTGACTTAGGTTTAGTGGTGGTACCGGCAGACCACCTATCCTCGATGGATACATTACTGGCAATTTGTTGAATCCGTTCTGGAAGTTCTTTCCAATCCCATTTAGTGGGGTTCCAGGTCAATAGGTAGGTTGTCTTTGTAATTTCAGGCGCGGTCGCCAGTCCTGTCTGTTCAAGGGCATTAATCAATTCCTCACGCATTATCCAGTCGAAAAGACCGTCTTTTCGTTTCGGTGCAAAAACTTGGAATGGAACACCGTAATAATGGTCGCTTCGCAAATTATACTGCTTGGCGATTGGCTTCCCAAATCTGTTCCCGATCTCTAGATTAAGTGTCCGAACGTTCTCTCCAATCGTTTCTGCAACTGCTTTTGCGGTAGCCGTATGATCGAGCGAATTGTAGACAGCCTGCAAGATACGTAGCGACAGTGGACGGATTCCGCCATGCAGCACTTCAATCCATTCTTCCGTGCTTAGAGTTTTAGCCATATAAATTCGATTACAGGAGCCTCTCTGTTACCACTCTCTGAAAGACAAGGCACAATCCCAACCCCGCCTTGAGGGGCGGGGCTTGTTCGACTTATTACTTTCCGTTGACTTGATTGAACAACTCTTTCATTCCACCAAGCGAGCTTAGTATTCCGCTCGATTCGTATGGCAAGAATACGAGTTTGTTCGCGTTGGCTGACATCTCCTTGAGGGACTCGAGATATTTTAATGCGATAAGATAAGTCGCGGGGTCGCCACCTTGCACTTTGAGCGCTTCGGTAACCACTTTGATCGCAGCAGCTTCGGCATCCGCTACGCGCATACGCGCCTCGGCTTGGCCTTCGGCTGCGAGAATCGCTGATTGCTTTTGACCTTCGGCAGAAACGATCGAAGATTGTTTCGCACCCTCGGCACGCAAGATCGCAGATTGCTTCTCACCTTCTGCTACGAGAATGATCGCTCGACGATTACGCTCTGCGGTCATCTGCTTTTCCATCGTCAGACGAATATCTTCCGGTGGCACGACGTTCTTCAGCTCGACACGCAACACCTTCACACCCCACTTGTCGGTGGCAACGTCGATCGAGGAACGCAGCTTTGTGTTGATCGTCTCGCGTTGCGAAAGTGTGTGATCAAGATCCAGGTCACCGATGATCGCGCGCAATGCGCTTAGCGCCAACTGCTCGATACCACGCGAAAGTGTCATGATCTCATAGACAGCCTTCACCGGATCGATGATCTGCCAGTACACAATGCAATCGACTTCCATCGTTACGTTATCACGCGTAATGACTTGCTGTGGTTCGATCGGGAGCAGTTGCTCACGCAGATCAAGCGTTGCACGGACGCGGTCGATGAAGGGAATGATAATATTCAATCCCGATACGGCGGTCTTATGATAACGGCCAACGCGTTCGATGATCTTCACGGTTGCTTGGCTGACCATCTTGACCGTGCTGAGCGCAAGAATCAATGCGAAAACAATGAGGACTAATAGGAATGAAGGTAACATAAAATTTCCTAATGCGTGAAATACGTGAGAAGTAAGTTTGAAAACAATTGTATCTACAGAAGCTCGCGAAAAGTTTTACATTTGCGAGACGATCAACTTAGCGCCTTCGAAGCGCTTGACATGTACTTTGGTGCCAACGCCGATCTCATGCTGCCCATCCGAGCGCGCCATCCAATCTTGTCCGAGGACGGTGATCCGGCCGCTACCATAATCGTTATGAATTGCTTCTGTTACGATCCCGATCTGATTCATCAGCGCATCCATATTTGTTCTAACCGCCGGCGTTTTAGGATGCATCTTGTGGGTGAGCTTTCTCGTGAGTGCAACAAGCACTCCCGACACGCCAAGAAAAATAAGCGCCTGCCACTCAAGCGAATTCACGCCGAGCATATCAGCAAGTCCCGCCACGATCGCGCCGACACCAAACCACACCAGCACAAAGCCGCGAGTCGGATACTCCAGTAAAAAGAATACTATCGCTGCGATTCCCCACCAATAGTAGTTCATATAAGTCTTTTCAAATCTTGAAACAGTGCCACTCCGGTTCGGAGTGTACGCTTAGTATACGAAAAATCTGATGAAAACGTGCAATAGAACGATCGAAAGTTACTCCCAATAACCGGACGATGGACTGTGGATATGAATTAGCGAAGGAGACTTCCGTTTTGGCCGCTCTTTCTCTGTCGGACTACGGAATCCCAACCCGATCTCGAAATTTTTGGCTGACTGGTAGGAAGCTTCTCTTGGCAAAGCGCTAATTCAATTCCGATTCGGGTTAATGTCGATTTGAGGTCGGCGATTTGAACCTCCCGCGCATCGAGTTTGCTCGTGTCCGTGGGATTCGTAGACGCCTGTTGATTCACAGTGTCATGAATGACCGCTGGTGGTTGATATCGAATTTCGCCAAACAAAATCGAATCAGCGTAGCGCTCTGCATCTCGATCTGATCGCAGAATATTATTCTGCATTTTTAGACTATCAATGGTAGCTCCCTCAGCTTGAATTGCATTGGTGCTGATATAGAGTCCGCTCCCGATAAGCACACACTGCAATAGAACAAAAAGTGTCATCGGTAATATAGACTTGACACGTATGCCGGAAGTAGTGTTCGTTTCGGTTGATGTTGGCATGATCGTAATATTATGATAATGCGATGTTCTCCACCACTTTTAGGACGATCGCTTCGATGGGATCGACTGACGGCTTCGACGTGTCTGCTGTATCGCTTAAGCCTTCAGATAATTCCAACTGCAAGCGCTGCAACGTGTTAATCTTCAGCTTGCCTTTCATGATCTCGGTAATCGGCAAAAAACTTAGCGAGCTGATACTTGCGCCGGAGAGTGCGGAAATGATTTTGATCGTTCGCGGCATTGCATCCACCTTGTAGAACTGTCCCGCGATCACAACGATCAAGCCCGCTATGAACAAAACATACGAAAGTGCTTGCCGAGTGCGAAGGGATCGAATGAGATCTTGAATGACTCCGATTAGGAGTGCCGAAAGACGATGGTGTAGATCAGACATAGTGCGTACTGTTGTAGAGTTTGAAGGCGAATGCAGTTTTTTTGGACGCGAATACCTACAAACATACACACAGGCTCGCCCGAAAGCAAGCGGTATTTTCGCAATAAAGCAGGTTAGGCCCGGGGAGACGTGGAAATAGTCACAACCAGAAATGCCTAAAGGCGGTCAAAACAATTGATCCGCACCTTAGGCATTCTTCTTCGATCTTCAGATGTACTTCGCAATACCGGATAAAGGTCACTCTCACGAGCATTGCTATCTCCGGTACCCGCCCTTCCGTGCTCATTCAGTCGGACATGAATAAGAACTTGCTCTTCGACAATTTGTTACACATTATTCGGTATAATTTTTCACTTAAGAAAATCACGGTTTTGAACGAAAAGCGCCACTTTCAACTAATAGCCATCACATTGGTGACCCTAATTTCTCTCACGCAGTTCGGCTGCACGAATACGAAGAAGAGCGATTCGCCGCCGACGAAGGATACCGGCATGTCGACTAATGCAAATCTCCCAGCACTTCATGCGAAGCCTTCGCCAAGCTTCGATGCGCAGCAAGCTATGAAGGATATCGTTACGCAGGTCGGATTTGGTCCGCGCGTGCCGAATAGTCCGGCGCATGAGAAGGAGTTGGAATGGTTGAAGACCGAACTCGGCAAGTACACTACCAATGTAAAAGTGCAAGCATTTACCGAACCGGGCTACGATGGCAAAACGATGCAACTCGCGAACGTCATCGCATCCTTCAATCCCGAAGCGACCGATCGCATTCTTATTCTCACACATTGGGATTCGCGACCATGGGCCGACGCGGATTCGCTCGAAAAGTCGAAGGCCGTTCCGGCTGCCAATGATGGCGGTTCGGGCACCGCGGTGATGCTTGAGCTTGCTCGTAGATTTAAAGAGAATCCGCCTCCTATCGGTGTGGATCTGCTGTTCGATGATGGGGAAGATTACGGGCAGACTTCGATCGATGATATGAATAAATATTTTTTGGGTGCGAAATATTTTGTGAAGGTGAAAGACGCAGGCTACCTTCCTCGCTTCGCAATTCTGCTTGATATGGTCGGTGACAAGAAGGCGGAGTTCATGCCGGAAGGAAATTCCAGAGAGCGTGCAGGATCTTTTACCAAAGAAATTTGGCAAGTAGCACAAACGCTTGGGTTAACAACGTTTAAGCAGTCGCCCGGTCCGACGATCTGGGATGATCATCTGCCATTGCTGGATGCAGGAATTCCAACTGTTGATATTATCGATGCAGATCTCGTTGGTGCACGCGGCAATACGCTTGTCACAGATCCGAATCGGAAATACTGGCACACAACAAAAGATCTGCCAAACAATCTGAGCACAACGACGCTCGGTGAAGTTGGCAAGCTCTTGCTGTATCTTATCTATGAGCGTTTGCCACTTACGATGCGTACGCTCTAAAACATGCCGGAAGAATTCGATAGCACTCCAAAAAGCGTCGGGCTTACGTTCTCTACTTCGATTGAATACGAAGACCTTCTGCAAGGCTTCTTTCTTATGCACTCGACACTCG
>JBDTCS010000299.1:0-3606 GCA_039923455.1 Kapaibacterium sp. (SeqCode)
TGGTAGAGCGATTGATTTGCATTCAATAGGTCAGGAGTTCGACTCTCCTTGGGTCCACAAAATGCACTAGAGAATTAGGGTTGCTGCAAAGCAACCCTTCTCTGTTTTAAACTACTTTTTTTGCGGCGTATGAAAATATTCAAATTCAAAATTGCTAATATTTCTGTCGTGGGCTTGGCGCTCACGCTCGGAGTCATACTGATAACTTCGCAATCGCTTCGTGCGCAACAAATGATTTGCTGCCAAATGCAGCCGCAGCAGATTACCACCACCAGTTTCTTTACCGATCCAAATTTTATGGCAGCACATGAATCGCCGATGCCCTTCGAGTACAAATCCGAACACGGAAAATTTGTTACGTTCAAGACTGCGACCGGTGCAGATGCGCGTGGATTTTTGATTAAGTCATCGCACAAGACGCACAAAGTGTTGTTGGTTTTTCAGGAGTGGTGGGGAGTCAATGGATACATTCAGCTAGAGGCCGAACGGCTGCAGAAAAAACTTGGGAATGTCGATGTGATGGCGGTTGATCTCTATGATGGTGAAGTCGCGAAGAACGCGGACGAAGCTTCGAAACTTGTGAACGGAGTTAAGGCCGAACGCTTACGCGAAATCATTCAAGGTGCGATCGATCATTTTGGTACGGGCCACACATTCGAGACGCTCGGCTGGTGCTTCGGAGGCGGATGGTCATTGCAAGCAGCGATCATGGCAGGGGAGAAGTGCACGGGTTGCGTGATCTATTATGGTGCGACCGAAACCGATCCGGCAAAACTCGCGAAGTTGCACGCACCGGTATTGGGAATGTATGGCACGCTCGATAAATGGCTGACACCAACTGTCACGGCAACATTCGATAGCGCAATGCAAGCTGCCGGAAAAACATTAACGCTCAAAAGTTTTGCGGCCGATCACGCATTCGCCAACCCCAGCAACCCACACTACAACGCAGAAGCAAAAACCGAGGCCGACCTGCTGGCAGTAGAGTTTTTGAAAGCGCATTTGTAAGAGACTGCATAGTGAAAGCGCTTTCGTTTTGGCTGCGAGACAAACGAACTTATCCACTTCTGCCGATTTAACGAATTCGTATTAGGTTTTTTCCCTTTCGTGTGTTATGTTGCATGCAGGTGGTGTTCTGCATCGGAGCGCTGCCATCACAACTCACCGAAATTTTTCGGGTTCGTCTTGAGCAGCAAAGGGAGGCAAGAAAAAATGGAAACACCGGGCACAACACTTCGCGAGGTCACCGTCGTCGGTCGCAACAAGATGAAGGACGCCTTCATCTATACCGTGCTTGACGAGACGCTGCAAAAACATAGCGTCTGGATTCCGTTGCATGTGCTCGAAGTTACTCCGAGAGGATACGAACGCGGCTCCGATGACGAGCATCTCGATCGTGTCGCCCGAGGCACAGTCTTGCTTTCCCTCGATCCCGAAAATTCCTTTCATCGAGTGGACCCCGAAACCGTCCGCCGAGCCTACGACGCCACCCGAGAATTGTAATTCACCCGGGGATATGATCTTCAGCGCGTGACGACAACCTTCCGGCTCTGAACAAATCCGGATTGGGAGACGCGCAGGTAATACACACCATTAGGGAGATCGCTGACATCGAGGGTGGACTCGCTGCTATTCCGTTCATAAGATTTTTTCAGCACGCCAAGCGGATCGAAAAGTTGGTATCGAGCTGCGGTCATTTCCGAAAGCGATATCGTGATTGTATGGCTTGCGGGATTTGGAAGTACACTCACGATATCAAATGGTGCTTTGTGCTGCATTGCGCTTAGGATAATCGAATCAGCGCAACCGTTGAAGTCGATCTGCACCGAATCGCGTGCGGGAATCGAGAGTGCCTGACAATCACAGTTCAGGTGTTTGCCATAAAGGTTTGCGCTGTCGAGATACACCTTGGCCGACGCCGATGCGAGTAACGTGCCGAACGTCAACTGCACGATAGGTGTCGGCAATGGATCGGTAGTTGTCGATGTAAGCCAAAGATTTAGCAGACCAGGCTTCGTACTTGAATCAAGAATACTCCATCCGAACGGAATCTTCAACGCTTTCAGCCTGAGCGATTCGGAATCGAAGCGACTGACAATATGCACCGAATCTATTCCTATGCTCTGATCAGGCGTTGGTAAAATGTCAACAGCAACATCGCTTCCTGCACTCGCCACAATTCGTTTCGAACCATCGGAAAATCTGGACTCGACTTTGGAATCGAAATATTGCATCGAATCGAGGTCCATCATCCAGAGCGAAGAGAAGGTAGTGGAATCGACGGAGAAAAGGTAGAGCTTTCTCCCGTTCACATAAAATCGTTGGTACGGTGTATATAGATTGGGTTGGCTACAGAGGTATTTCCAGGACAATCCTTGATCGGTCGAGAGGTAACATCCCGAACAAACGACTACAAACAAACTGTCCAAGGTCCCACGAATACAACTGCTCGATGTTGCGACGTCTTCGCCGCCATCCAGACGGAACTGAGGCCCAAAGGAATATAATACTCGCCAGTTATCGCCACCATCATCGGTGCGGAGAATTGTGCCAAATGGTGTATTAGCAAAATAAGTCTTGGTCGAGGCGATAGCGAGCGGTTGCCAGCACATGCTATCTAAACGTATAGGCGACCAGTTACGACCACCATCACTGGTGCGCCACCATGAAGCATCTTTCTTGTAATAGTCGTACCATGAGAGCAGTCCATTGTCGTCATCCGCGAATGCAAAACCACCCGTGCTTTCACCTCCGCACCAGGCGAACCCCGACCAACTCGCGCCTTCATCCCAAGAAACGAGATCTTGTCCTCCTGCATATCTCGACAGAAAAAGGCCACCTGTTTTCTTGTTGTAATATATACCTTCTCCTTCCCAGACGTAACTTTCGGGTAAGGAAAACCAAGATTCCCCTCCGTCAGTTGTCTTATAACACGCCGAGGCCAATCCCCCCGTCTCCACACTGCACCAACCTGTCAATGGGGCCTTAAAGGCGAAGTCTGTTATCTCTAATATACCAAGATAACTTGGTGGGTGGTCCGCCAAAACACTCCGCCAAGTGTATCCCCCATCTGTGGTTTTGAAAATTTTAGCTTCGGCATATCCTCCAAGAAATCCAGTTAGCGGGAGCCCGAATTGGTCCAGAAAATAAATCGAATGAAAGACCCCTCGTTTAAGGAGCCTCCATTGCGCTTCTGATCTTTCGGAGTATCCAAGGATACTCAATATAAACAGAGGAGCGATCAAAACTTGCCGCAACCTCAGACCCAAAGGAACGATGGGTCTGAGATGAAAAGAACGGAACAATTCTTTTATCGAGCGCATACCTAGTAAATGAATGGCCTATCTGCAAGTTTGCAAGCGGCCGTCGAACCACAATATAATCATTTGCCAAACTAAAGACATTAACGACTGATCACAACCTTCCGGCTCTGGACAAATCCGGCTTGGGAGACGCGCAGATAATACACGCCATTTGGGAGATCGCTGACATCGAGGGTGGACTCGGAACCTGTTACTTCCAAAGATTTTTTCAGGACGCCAAGTTCGTCGAATAGCTGCGAATGGAGCATCAACCCAAATTCATTCTTGATCCGAAGCTTGGCGA
>JBDTCS010000300.1:0-2773 GCA_039923455.1 Kapaibacterium sp. (SeqCode)
TTTCCACGACAACGACCGCATCACTAGCGTGATCAAAATAGGCGCGAACCGTTGTGCCTTTTGATCTGACTTTCAGTGAGTGGGCTGACGTTGATGGAACCGAGGCATACGGTGCTTGATCCAGGAACCAATGATTCAAATAAGCTGGTCCATTACGCGCTTCGAAGAAGAAATCATCGGACGCAATCGACGACCCCGCGGGCAGAGATACCTCTCGCCTCACAGTGAGATACATAGGATGATTCCTCGGAGCGCCAGCCAAAGAGCGCCATGTATTTGTTTTATTGGTTGAGGAAGTCGCATAGTAAAGCAGGTTGATTGGATACGAAGGATGCGCATCTCTGAAACATACAATGGTATCCAGATCGAGAAGTGCGGCGCCGGTAGCGGAATCGGCAAGTTCAACGATATATCGAATGCGTGATGAATAGCCAAATACCGAAGTATCTGGCGAGACATAGAAGAACGTATCATTGTACCGAGCATGCACCGAGGATGAGAATGCAATCCAGCTTGAGCTGCCGTGGGCCGTGTCGGTGTTTGTCCAGCCGATCAAGTGTTTGTTATCATACGCTACCCAACGATGAAAATAAATGGAATCGGTCGATGCCGAAGATGAGATGATCTTGGTCGCAAACCAATTGCTCACAGTAGTGGGACTATTTGTTTGAAATTGAAGATAACGCACTCCGGCAGCTGTCTTGAATCCGATCGATCCAACCTCAAGCCTGATCAAAGTTGAATCGATCAGATACGAGTTGAGTTCACGATATCGAACAGTGTCGGATTGGGCATAAAGCCTGGTGTTAGGATGAAAGATTTGGAGTAGAATAACAATGAGTCCGAGGGCGGCAGCTCTATTCCTATAGTAGGTGATCATAGCGATATCTCTTTTTTGAAAAGCCTGAGTAGGACTCCGTTCGAATATTCCCGTTGCTGTTTGCAACGAACAAACATACAAAAAAAAAATACTAAAGCCAAGTCTTCTCCACAATTTTTTTATGAAATTTAAGAACCAGCGAAAATCCTCAAAAAGCGAGACTCTTTAGCAATTCTCAACACGCTCAATTCTGAAGACTTGCTTCCTGCACTGCAAACTCTCGGGCTTGGTGCACGAGCTCGGAGTCATTGATGGTGATGAGAATATCGTAGAGCGAGACGATCTCTTCCCAACTCGTCTCGTCATAGGTTGCGGCCTTGCAGTGACAGCCGAGGATGCCTGCTTCAAGGTGGTACTCGGTGATCGTCTCCCCTGCTGCGCTTTTTGCGAGATGCGCGAAGCCTTTTGCGATCATATCGGCGTCCCATCGTGAGCGATCTTGTTCTCTAACCGGAATCACGTCGCCACCCGGAGTCGTCCGCGTATCAAATCTCGCCAACTGAAAATACATAATTGCCACGAGCGCATGCATCATTGGGCGTTCGCAGATCGGATGCGAAGCAACGATCAGCGTGAGGCGCAAGGCATCTTCACACAGCTCCTTTCCCAACGGATCATTTTTTATACCACTTCGAAAGCCAAGACTAAACATCAGATACAAAATATTTGCAACTGCATTCGATCGCTCTTCGAGGGCCGTACCGCTTGGCACCTCGAATTGTACGAGCGCTTCACGCATTTTTGTTTTTGCACGCACGATTCGCTTCGTGACCGTTGCCTCCGATTGTTGAAGCACCGCAGCAATATCGCGAGTGGAAAATCCGACGAGTGTTCGGAGTGCAAGGGCGATCTGTGATTCGCGTGAGAGAATTGGATGACAGCACGTAAAGATCATTCGAAGCATATCATCTTCGACCTCATGGGAGAGAATCGGAATAAACGCTTCGTTGCGCATGAGGGACTCGAAGTGATCGGCGATCTCGTCGCTATGCTTCAGCAAAAACGACTGGCGACGAAGATGATCGATCGCCAAATTTCTTGCCGTTGCGAGCATCCATCGGGCGGGATCTTCCGGCATAGATTTGCCGGGCCACTGAGCGAGTGCTTTGAGCATCACTTCCTGCACGATATCTTCGGCAAGATCAATCTTGTCAAAACCAAACTGCCGCGCTAAAAGCGCGACCACCTTTCCCGACTCGCGTCGAAAAAGGTGGTCGATAACTTGATGCACTTCGATCGGTGTACCTTCCATAATAGAAGGAAAGGTTACGCCTCCACTTTCATTCCCACAGCGGTTGTACGACTGTCAAGACCATCTTCCACAAGTGACTTAAGATTAGCAAGGAAGAACCCCCAACCACTCAAGTGATTCTTATATGCCTCATCGCTACCCTCGGGCCAGCCGGAATGCGTGATAGATACTTCGGTACCACCATCGGTCTCTTTGAGATCGAACGTGACTTCGGTATTGTCCACATCCCAAGTATAACGCACTCTCTCGTTCGTCTTGAGTTCGAGGTACTCGCCAGTACGTGAGTGCGTGGGTCTCGGATTTGCAACGTTAGGTGCAAACTCAAAAGAGAGCATGTAGTGACCGCCAACGACAGGGTCGGTCTCTGCGCGTGTGGGAAACCATCGCGAGAGTTCGTTTCCATCAATGAGCTTCGGATATATCTTAGATGCAGGTGCAGCGATGAGCTGCGAAAGTTGAATCGAGCGAGTCTTGGTTGCCATATCTGTTATAAAATTGAGTTAATACTAATATCGTACTAAATACGAATGGGCTCGAACGAGAAGGACATCGCTCGGATCAAATATTTTCTATTTTATTTAGACGTGGTTTAGCGGACGAATCGAATCGTACCTTCGGAGCCATGGAATTGTGTGAAGTGG
>JBDTCS010000301.1:0-25264 GCA_039923455.1 Kapaibacterium sp. (SeqCode)
CCGTGAAGTTCGAGACGCCCTGATAGGTGTTCGTACCGCCGGCCGCTGTGGTACCAAATGTGTTCGGACCGGTTGTGCTACCACCGAAGTTGTTAGTCGTTGCTCCGAAGCCACCGAAGGTATTTACTCCTCCGAAACCGCCGAATTGGTTACCCGCTGCACTCACACCAAACTGGTTCTGAGTGGCGAAATTACCAATGAAGTTGGTAGTTACTCCACCACCGTTACCAAAGGTGTTGCCTACGGTAGCACCAGTAGCAATGTTCGAAACACCACTGGAACTGAGTGTTGTGAACGCTCCTGTACCGCCGTTGAAAGCTGTACCGGTCACAGCGCCTGCACCATTGACGTTAAAGCTATTTCCAGTATTCTGGAACGAGCCGCCATTGATGAGACCGCCTGTGGTGATAGCGCCACTGGTTGAGGTGTACGTACCTGTCGTCGTGGTGATGTTGTTTGTCGTCATCGACAATGCATCGCCAACGTTGATCGCCGATCCGTTCGGGTTACCTCTCAAGTTCGTCGTATTGACGGTTGTGAAGGTTCCGATTGGAACGAAGATGCTTGTGAAGGTAGCTACACCAGTCTTGGTGATATTCCACGTGTTACCTGTTCCCTGTGCATCAAAGCCAGTGCCGAGGTTATTGATGGTGATACCATTAACAGCAGCATTCGGGTTGAGTGTGATCGAGCGGCCTGTGATGTCGCCTGCGCCTGTTACGACGAAGCTAGCTGCAGTGTTATTGAAGCTACCAGCTTGTACGTTACCGGTGACGATCTCAGAACCAGCGGTCAAGAGGCCAGTTACATTGAACGTGTTGAAGTTACCACCGCCGTTACCAGTCACGAGACCGGAGAACGTTGATGGGCCGTTGACAACAAGTGCGTTACCACCGCCTGTCGTTCCTGTCGTAAGAGCAGGTCCGTTGCCGGTCTGCTGTACAGTCAAGATCGACGATCCGAGTGCCGGTGTATTACCATTGAACTGTGAACCTGCGTTCGTGATACCAGTTGCAATGATTGTACCCGAAGCTGTGATCGAGTTCGGTGCAGTTGTGATAACCATACCCTGCGCAGTTGCATCATCCTTGATACCGATTGCGAATGGATCAATGTTGATACCGGTACCGGCGCCAGCGCCAGTTACCTTGATACCACCAAGCGCGCCTGCTGGTGCGTTAATACCAATGCCGTATGAGCCAGCCGGCACGTTCGTCACATTGATGTTATTCGTACCGCCTGCGATACCCGTACCGTTGAAGGTTGTTGTACCCATTACGGTATTGAGTCCAGCCTGCGAACCGATATTGTTGGCAGTTGTTCCGCCGCCCGTACCGAGGTTGTTGGTGGTTGTTCCACCGCCTGCACCGATGTTGTTCGTCGTTGCACCACCACCGTTACCTACGGAGTTCGTCGTGCCGGCGTTTGTGCCGATCGTCGAGTTACCGGCTGCGTTCAGCGTGCTAACTGTCGTGATAGCACCGCCATTGGTGATGCTCCAGTTTGCACCGGAAGAAATGTTCGTGTTAGCACCAACGATGTTATTCGTTGCGCCAGCTGCACCGATGTTGTTGATCGAAGCGTTGGCATTACCAAGATTATTCGTGGTACCGCCGCCGCTACCGATGGAGTTTGAACCGCCGCTCGTGTTGCCCATCGAGTTCACCGTGTTCGCATTCGTGCCGAGCGTGGTGTTACCCGTTGTGCTAAATGTGCCGTTCACCGTTGTTGGTCCGTTCTCAATGATCGGGTTACCGGTCAGAGTCAACGTATTCGTTGCGTTTCCGATCGATGTGTTGCCCTGACCGTTCGTCGTGTTGACGTTCGTTGGTCCGATAACAGTGTTCTGTGCACCGGTGATGGTGTTCGTACCCGTTGCTGTGATGTTGTTCGTTGCACCTGTTACGGTGTTGAACGTCGTCGCAGTGATCGTATTCGAAGTACCAGCCGTGATCGTGTTCGCACCCGTTGTTGCTGCGATCGCGTTACTACCTGTGGTCGCGGTTATGGAGTTACCCGTTGCGCCTGTTAGGTTGTTCTGCGTGTTTGCATTGAGCGTGTTCGCACCTGCGGTTGCAGCAATCAAATTATTACCGGTTGTTGCAGTGAGCGAGTTGCCCGTGCCGCCTGTAATATTGTTCTGAGCCGTGGCATTCACGGTGTTGCTACCAGCAGTTGCGCTGACCGTATTGTTCGGCGCGGTGACAGTGTTGGACGTACCGGCTTGCAATGCGTTCGTGCCTGCAGTGGCAGTGATCGTATTGTTACCAGTGGTCGCTGTCATGCTGTTGTTCGGCGCGATCTCGGTATTTGCTGTAGCGGCAGTGAGCGCGTTCGAGCCGGTTGTGGCGTTGAGCGCGTTGTTGCCGGTTGTTGCAGTGACCGTATTACCCGTGCCGCCAGTCAAAGCATTTTGAGCTGAAGCGTTGAAGGTATTATTGCCGCCGGTTGCTGTAACGGTGTTGGTCGGAGCAGTTGCCGTGTTCGCAGTACCCGCCGTCAACACGTTCGATCCAGCCGTAGCTGCCATCGCGTTGTTGCCTGTGTTTGCTGTGATCGTGTTGCCTGTCTGGCCAGTGATCGTGTTCGCAGCCGTGGTTGCGTTGATCGTGTTACCGCCAGCGCCCGTTGCTGTAACTGTGTTGCTCGGTGCGGTTGCTGTGTTCGAAGTACCTGCAGTCAGGTTGTTCGAGCCAGCTGTTGCGCCGATCGCATTGTTACCTGTGGTCGCCGTGAGCGAGTTGCCCGTGCCGCCCGTGATGTTGTTCTGAGCAGTCGCAGTGACCGTGTTGCTTCCAGCAGTAGCGCTAACGCTATTGTTAGGAGCCGTCACGGTGTTCGACGTGCCAGCGGTCAACGCGTTGGTACCTGCCGTGGCGCCGATCGTGTTGTTACCCGTCGTGGCTGTCATCGAGTTACCGGTAGCGCCTGTCAGATTGTTCTGGGTGCCAGCATTCAACGTGTTCGCGCCGATGGTCGATGCGATCGTGTTGTTACCTGTGGTTGCAGTGACGTTATTGCCCGTGCCGCCAACGAGGTTATTCATTGTGCCTGCGTTCAACGTATTGCTCGTGCCTGCAGTCTCGGTGTTCGTCGTTGCAGCGGTCAACGTTGTCGTTGAACCGTTCATCGTGAGCGTGTTCGTCGTGTTACCGATCGAAGTTGCACCCTGACCAGCAGTGGTGTTTACATTCGTTGCACCGACGACAGTGTTCTGCGTACCCGTGATCGTGTTCGTCGAAACGCCGCTACCAATATTGTTGGCCGTTGCGCCTACGCCGATCGCGTTCGAAGTTGCATTTGCACCGAAGCTATTGGTTGCTGTTCCGCCCGAACCAAAAGTGTTCGTGAGGCCAGCGCCTGTACCGATGGTTGAGTTACCACTCGAGGTAAGCGTTGTGAACGAACCAGGTCCGCTAAATACGCTCGTCGAAGTGATAACACCACCCTTGGTGACGTTCCACGTGTTGCCCGTTCCGATGATATCGAAGTTGCTTGTGCTCGGACCCGTGTTGAAGGTAAGGCCAGCTGCCGTACCGCCAGCGACTGCGTTGAGCGTCGTTCCACCATTAACAACGAGCGCTGAGCTTTGACCGTTATTGTTGATGGAGACCGATGTTCCAGCGTTGGTCGTTGAACCGAAAGCGGATCCCTGACCGGTCGTGATGATCGTGCCAGTTGCAAGAATGGAAGCAGGGTCGCCGGAGATATTCACGCCGGTGCCTGTGCCGCCAGAAATTGCAATACCGTTCGTACCACCAACAATGTTGATACCGAGCGTGCCGTTCGCGATCGCGATACCGGTTGCGTAAGGATCAACATTGATACCAGTGCCAGTGCCAGTTGCGTTTGTCAACTTGATACCATTCGCATTTGCAGGCGAATTGACAGCCAAGCCATACTGACCGGCAGGTACGTTATTGACAGTGATCACATTGGTACCGGCAGGAATGCCAGCGCCGTTGTGGATCGTCTGACCATTGATGGTCGTGGTGCCAAGTGGAGTACCGATCGTCGTAGCAGCACCCGAACCTGTTGCGAGGCTGGTTGTGCTCGTCGAGCTAAGCGTCGTGAAGGCGCCTGTGCCCGGCGTTACGTTGCCGATGTTGACGTTATTGATATTCTTCGCAGGTCCCGAACCGTTGATATCACTGAGCAAGTTGATTGGTGATCCGATAGGATTGCCGCCCAAGTTTGTCGTGAAGACGTTCGTAGCTGTGAATGTCGTAGCGTTGAATGCACCAAGGATCGAGAGCGTACCCGTGATCTGTGCATCACCGTTAACGATGAATTCATAATCTGCTGCTGTGAGCACGCCAGGAGAAACGACGCCGTTGACGATCAACTTGTTGCCGTTTGCTGCTGCCGAACCAACGTTCGTCAAGCCGAGCACCGAGTTCGTACCGGTCAGAGAACCGATCGAGTTCGTTGCGCCTGCGCCTGTTCCGAAGAAGTTGACCGTGTTCGAGCCACCGCCAATATTGTTGTTCGAGTTGTTACCCGAACCGAAGCTGTTAACCGTACCAGCGCCTGTACCGAGCACAGTGTTGTTGCTCGAATTGAGGAAGGTAAAGCTACCTGCGTTTGGTGTGGCTTGACCAATCGGTGTGTTGTTGATCGAACCGCCAGTGATAGTCGCGTTCGTGATCGCACCGTTGTTGATCGTACCGTTATTCGTAAGTGTCGAGCCAACGCTGATCGATCCGTTGTTCAACGTGTAGCCCGTAAACGAACCACCCGTGATGTTCTGGACCGGAGCAGGGAACACGCCAGCATTAAGTGGGCTGGTGAGTGTCAACGTACCGACACCACCAACGCCGCCGATGTTCGGGGTGTTGACCGCCGAAGATGCGTTAACCGTTGTAGCGTTGATCGTCTGCGTCGTTGTGACACCGCTGATGCCTACGTTACCGGAGACTGTCTCGTCGCCGAATACGCGAAGCTCTGTGCCGGCATTGCCAACTGCGCCGTTGATCGTCACGACGTTACCGTCGGTGCCGAGCGTGCCGAAGTTGTGGCCATTCGCAGGAGCAGTGATGACGCCCTGGAAGTTCGCATTTGCCGGACCGAAGTTCAGTGGGCCGGTTGTGTTCGTGATGTTACCACGAAGATCGCTGGTGCCTGTAACGGTTAGGTTACCGTTGATGAGGCTATTACCATTGTTGACAGTACCGGTAAAGGTGCTGAGTGCGCTCACACCGAGCGTACCATTGATCTGCGTATTGAGAAGCGTGGTCGAGCCGCTCGTCTGTGTGATGTTACCGTTGTGGGTCGTTGGACCGTTAACGATCAACGAGGTAGCGGTTGCTCCTGCATTGAAATTCTGAAGACCCGTCCATGTGTTCGGGTTCGCAAGGTTGATGCCGAGCGTAAGGTTGTTCGCTGTGATAGCTCTGTTAAGCGTGTTATCAACGAGAACTGTACCGCTATTAACAGTACCATCCTGATTGACGCTCTGCATGAAGAAGCCATTCGGCGAAACACCTGTGACGCGAAGCTGAATCTGTGTAGGATCAACCTTTGCTGCTGTAACAGCACCGTTAGCTATCTTCACAGTTGTAACGGAACCATCAGCAAGCTGAAGCGTGCCGATACCGCCTGACTTAACGCGAAGCACGTCGTTGTTCGTCTCGATCGTCTGGTTGTCGACGCCTACGTTCAGGTTGCCAAGAGCATCCTGATATAGTCCGTCACCAGCGATGAATGGATCCATCTTGCGGCCGCTGATAGCGCCGTTAGCGATCTCAACACCGGTGATGCCACCAGGAGCGAGAGAAAGCATGACGGTTGGGGTTGATCCGCCGCCCGTAAGGCCTGAGCCTGCGAGAACGGTCGTGATTCCGCTAGCACCACCTGATGCGTCGATCTTGATCGAGTTCGTCGCGCCGTTTGGCGTGATGGTGATGTTGGTACCGGCGACCAAGTTGATGTTATTCTGGGCGTTGCCAGTAACATTGTTGATCGAAGCGATTGTGGCTGCCGGAGTCGGGAGCACGCTCACTGGGAATTTGCCATTCGCATCAAGCGGAATAAGAGCTCCTGGAACAGGAGTCTTGCTCGCCGGGATACCATTTACGGTACCTGAGTTGAGTGCGTACGGTACGGAATTGAGATCGGTACGTGGTGTAAGTTCTGCACCACCATCGATAGCAACTCCTAAGAAGTACTGCTGGTTGAAATCAATCGTAGCAGGGAAACCGCCAACACCCTTCGCAATCTCCAAATTGAAGATGCCGTTTACCACGGGCTGGTTTGACAGTGTTTCCGTGTAGATAACGGTGCCCAAGGCATCATAGAGCGTTATCTTAAAAGTGTGGTTGCCATTGTCTGGCTTGGTGCCATTCAACAACATACCCTGATACGTTATAACGCGGGGGGGTTGTGCCTGAGCAGCGGAAACGCTAAGAAACGCTCCCAGTGCAAGTCCAAGCAACCATGATCGACGCGAAGTCATATGCTACGTCTCCTTGAAATGAAATAATTTTGTGAACGCAAGCTATTTATTAACAAATTACTACTAAAATCTTTGAGGCCGATTATTGACTCTTACTATTGAAGTAAAGAATCCAAGCCCTCGTTTTTCCGATATAAGCCTAAGCGCCAAAAAAGAGCACGGAAACATTGCCTATCGGCAATGCCAGCTCAATGGGTGCGAATACTTAAAATTTCGGTGTCTATCAATTCATGCAAATACATAGATTTCCCCTACTAAGGAACATCTATTTTTTTTGGTCGAATCCTCCGGATTACCGTCGGACTCAGTCAACCGAGCCAAGCGCTCGAGTTCTGGTAACTAACAACTAAACTTTCAGTCGCCCAGCCATTTGTGCGGTTTTTGGCGCAGAAAAACGACTTTTTCCCTAAAAGTCACGCCAAAGGCCAACTCAATTCTGCGGACGTAGGCAGTCCTGCACAATGTAGGCAGTGCGAATATATACCAAGAATTAGCCTAATGCAAGAAAAATGAGATTTTGACATACATTCTGTCAAATAAAATTTTGAGCAGAAAATCGGCCGGCAAGCACAAAACGACAGAAATTTTTTTACCCAATCGGAGTGTACTTTTCCACCGTTTCGAAAATTGTTTTGCTCGAAATGCCCAAGAGCTGCAAGTGGAATAGATCGGACGGCAAGTGCTAAGCCGCTACTCCTGACAAACTTCGGATTGCAATATACCACTAAAAGTGGCCGATACTGGCAAAAAAGTCTCACAACAGCTTAACCTTCTTGCACCTCCAATTGTCTTATGATAACGCAGAACACTGATTAGGTTACATTTTATTTGCAAGTAATTTCTCTCTGAATTCGCTAATGACTTTCAAAAGAGCCCTTATTTGGAGCATTTTCTGGATCGGACTGTCGCTTTTGACATCGCTTGGAGTCTCTTATTATTGGGGAAGTGAACTTGCGATCGCTTTTTTAGCCGGGTACACGATCGAAAAAGCGCTTTCTGTTGATAACCTCTTTGTCTTCCTGATGCTCTTCAGCCACTTTCACGTGGATGGACATTCGCAACGGAGAGTACTTAATTATGGCATCATTGGGGTTTTGCTTTCCCGGGGTATCATAATCTTTGCCGGTATCTCGCTGATCGCGCGGTTCGAATGGCTGATGTATATCTTTGGAGTGATCGTCTTTTATACGGGCGTGGTGATGGCATTCGGAAAAGAGGATACGGACGACTCGATGGAGAATAAGCGGATCGTCCGATGGACTCGGAAGTTAATACCGGTAACGAACGTCTATCACGGTTCAAAGTTTTTTGTACGTGAAGGTGTGAAGTGGATAGCGACGCCGCTCTTTGTTGTGCTTGTGGTCTTGGAAGTCACCGACGTATTGTTTTCCGTCGATAGCATTCCCGCCATTTTTTCGGTCAGCCGAAACCCGTACATCGTTTATAGCTCGAATATTCTCGCAGTGCTTGGTTTGCGATCACTCTACTTCCTGCTCGAACGGATGCAGTCGGCGTTTCATCATGTGAAAATAGCAGTCGGGGTGATACTTTGGTTTGTCGGGGTGAAGATGATCTTGCCGCTTTTTTGGCATGAGGGAAATATTGGGACGTTGCTTTCTTTGATTATTATTGTCTCGATCTTGCTGCTCGGAGTACTCGCTTCTGTCGTATTTCCGGAAAAGAAAAAATCAGTTAGGAGGTAAAGTACTCAGCGTAGTACGAACATCTCGGCCGCTTAGCACTTATATTTACAGAAGATACGTCAGCGCATAGCCCATAGGTCGCTTCCGTTATCGTTGCCCTTGTTACGGTTTTGCTCATGAGTACTTTGTTTATTAGGGTACTCGCTATTTACTCATTCTGACTGCTCTTGAAAAAATCGGTGTCGCACGTGAATCGGGCTGGGGATACTACAGCCTTTGGAGATCGCACCTCACGCGGAGCGTTTGCATTTGCGATGCTCGCTGTTTTGGCGATCCTTGCACTGACACTCACCTATCCCTTCAACAACGACAACGCATTGTATGCCTACATGGCTGATCTTCTTTTGAAGGGCGGCTTACCGTATCTCGGTTCGTGGGATCAGAATTTCCCCGGCATTCTCCTTGTGCATGCTCCACAGATCTTAATACTTGGTCGCTCGCAGCTTGCGTTTCATATTTGGGATGTGCTATTGCAGCTCGTGAGTGCGATCTATGTCTACCGAATTGCTGAGCGGCTTGGTGGAAAGCGATCTGCAACACTCGCAGCAATTCTTTCCGCACTTTATTATGTGCAGCAAGGCCTTTGGATGTCGGGCGAGCGCGACACCTACGTCACGCTGCTTCTGCTTGTAGCGATCTGGCAATCGATCAAGCGGGATACTCCAATTGTCCGAACGGGAATCTGGATCGGACTTATGTGCGGGCTCGTTATACTTTTTCGACCAACGTACGCGCTCTACGCGATTGTCTTCACGATCTGGTTTTATTTCGTGAGAGAGCGAACCCGAGGAAGGGAGGCTTGGGCACCGACATTGTTTTTTTTCTCCGCAGTGCTCTTTCCAACTGCGATAATACTCATCGTATATGCAATGAGCGGCGGTCTGCATGAATTGTGGATGGCGACGCTTGAGTTTAATTTCAAAGTATATGGTGGGCACGGTGAGGCGTTTTCGTTCTGGGATCCGATTCGATTCTATGCCGTCTCGGTACCGGCGTTCTTGATCGGAGTGCTCTTCCTTTGGCAATCTCGAGAGCGCAGAACACTTTTGCTTTTGCTTGGACTTTTTCTTGGGAGCTTCGTTTCACTTGTCGTACTCTATAGGCATTCGGTCTATCACTATCACCCGATGATGGTGCTGTTCCTGCTTCTCAGTGCGATTGGCTGGGGAGATATAGTGCGGCGAATTAGTGCAACTGCGAGCAATCAAAGCTTCAAGCTTGCACGAGTACTTCCGATCACTCTACTCTCGCTCGTCGTGTTATTCTTTACCTTTCAAACATTTCGTGGCAATACGATCCAACTGGTTTTGCGTGATTTGGTGTCAGGTAAGATTCACACGATGGATCAGATGTACGCCTATTATGAAGGTTCGCCCGCATTTGGCGAGCCGGTGCAAGCGCAAGTGGGGGATTATTTACTCGCACACACGGTGCCCGGCGAAGCGGTGCAGATGTTCGGGCCCTATAGCTATCCGCAATATCGTGCAGGGCTCGGCACTACGAGTCGGTTTCAGACTTTGCATGCGATCATGATGCGTGGCGCAGGCGATACGTTGCAACCGTTTCAAAAACTATGGCGTAAGCAATACCTGAGCAGTCTGATCGAAGCGCCACCGAAATATTTTATAGTCTGTGATGCTCCCGAAGCGTTTCGGCAGTATTATGGTGGTAGGCTCGGTCACGAAATTTTGCGTGATGACTTTACCGATCTGCAAGCCTGGTTATCGAACGATTATATGCGTGATACTGTGTTCGGTGCCTTCACGCTTTACCGAAGAAGTGAGTTGCGTTAAGATGCTCTTTAGCATAAAAGTATTTTCCGGAGTGAGTCACGAAGCCCTGAGGCTTTCGTATTTTAGTGTTTGCCACACGAAGTAAGCACCTGAGAAGTAAGCACCTGAGAAGTAAGCACAAGCGATGATAAGCCGTTTGCCCAAGATCTCGATCATCATTCCCATCTTCAACGAAGAGGCGTTGCTGCATGAGCTTATCGCTCGTGTGGGGGCAGTTATGTCCGGCCTCGACGCACGAGGTGAAGCGAGTTGTGAGTTGGTGCTGGTCAACGATGGCTCTCGGGATAGCTCACTCTCGATGCTGCACGAAGCTGCAAAGCAAGACTCGCGGCTCGTTATTGTCGATCTCTCCAGAAATTTTGGTCATCAATCGGCTATCCAAGCCGGAATGGAAATTTCAACCGGTGATGCGATAGCAATTTTGGATGGTGACCTTCAAGATCCGCCCGAATTGATCGAGCAGCTCATCGCAGAGTGGAAGAAGGGATTTAGTATTGTGATAGCCAAGCGAAGATCTCGCGCGGAGTCCGGGCTTCGAAAGCTGCTCTTTAATACTTTTTATAAAGTGCTTGGCCGCCTTAGCGATTTTCCGATCGAGCTAAATGCCGGCCACTTTAGCATTATTGATCGCAAAGCCGTCAACGATTTGCTTGCACTCAAAGAGCGCAATCGCTTTCTTCCCGGATTGCGTGCGTGGGTGGGCTATTCACAGGGCTTTATCTATTATGACAGAGAGGAGCGCCTTGCGGGTGCACCAAAGATGACCTTCTTCAAGCTCTTGAAGTATGGCTTCGATGCGATTTTTAGTTTTAGCTACAAGCCGCTTCGGGCGATTTGGTCGATAGGTTTTGTCGTCAGCACGCTTTGCATTCTTTATGCTTTCTTCTTGATCATTCTGAGAATATTCAACATCAATGTTGTGCAAGGCTTCACGACTCCAACGGTCGCGACGCTTTTTTTGGGAGGTGTGCAACTGATCTCTGTCGGAATATTGGGTGAGTATCTCGGACGCATTTATGATGAAGTGAAGCAAAGACCACTCTACATCATTCGTGATGTTTATTCCACACGGGCAAGTGAGTCGGACACAGTATCGCAAGCTAAGCCAATCGCGTGAACCTCGAAGAATATCACGCCATGCAGCGCGTTGAGCGCGAACATTGGTTCTATAGAGGCAAGCGCGATCTGGTTCGGTGGTGGATAGCGAAGCTTCACGGCCCGCTCAAATCGGGCGATGTGTTTCTTGACGCAGGGGCCGGTACAGGAGAATTTGTTCGAGAGTTGCGAGAGCAAAATCCGGACGCGAAGATACTTGGAGTCGAATATGTCGCGGAAGCACGTGAGATTGGCCAAACCATAAATGGCGTCAAGCTCATAGCCGGTTCGATACTCGAGATTCCGCTCGCCAATGAGAGCGTGAGCGTCAGTTGTGCGCTTGATGTACTGGAACATGTAGAAAATGACAAGCTCGCGTTTGCAGAACTTGTGCGAGTAACAAAGCCCGGTGGGCTCATAATCGTTAATGTGCCGGCGTTTCATGCGCTATGGAGCGATTGGGATGTGACGCTCGGCCACTATCGACGTTACACGAAGCAGATGTTCAAGCCTCTGATCGCACCGCATTTGGAAAGTGGTTCGATCGAGATCGAATTCTTGAACTACATAAATGTTTTTGCATTTCCGCTTGTGCTTGGATATCGCACGTTGCGAAAGTTCATTCCATCCGAGGCTCGGGCAGAAGATAAGATACCCGGTAAGTTTGTGAATGGGTTGCTCTACGCCTCTTTTGTTCGACCGGCAACCTGGAAGTGGTTTCGTGCGCCGTTCGGAGTCTCGCTTTTTTGTGTTGCCCGCAAAAAGCGTTGATAGGAGTCTCTGAAGCCTGACGCTCGGAAGCGAGTTTGTTTGATTTCGAGCAAGAATTGCGTATTTTGCATACGTTAAATACGAACGCTCTGTTTGCGCCAAGGCACTTTGGGTGGTTGCTCTCCCAAAGTTGCACAGTAAGATCTTGATTATTGCCTGAGAAAATAGGTATCGACATGCTGCTCCCATGAGGTGGGGCGGGTAACATTGAACCTAAAAAACAACGTGAGTTTGCCCGATCTTTCCATTATCGTCCCTGTCTATAATGAAGAAGAAGTTCTGCCCGAGCTCCATCGCCGGCTGACTGCTTCTATGCTGGCGCTCGGACTTTCGTATGAAATCCTGCTCGTCGACGATGGCTCCCGTGATCGATCGCTTGAGATCATGCGTGAGCTTGCTGCGCTTGACCCATCGCATGTTCGACCCTTTAGCTTCAGTAGAAATTTCGGACATCATATCGCACTTACTGCTGGGCTCGATCATGCTACCGGTCAAACGATCGTCATGATGGACGCGGATCTTCAGGATCAACCCGAGGAGCTCTATAAGATGCTCGCGAAGTTGAACTCCGGATTTGATGTCGTGTACGCCGATCGCCAGGAGCGACAACACAGTTGGTACAAGACGCTTTCGAGCCGGATGTTCATCGGCTTTATCAATAGTGTGGCCAAAACGGAAGTGCCAATCAACTCGAGCATCTATCGTGTGATGACGAAAGAGGTTGCTGATAAATTACGAGCGTGTCGCGAGCGTGCAAGGTTTTTGCCTGGGCTCGTGAGTTGGCTCGGATATCGACAGACGAGCGAACCTGTGGAGCATGGCAAACGCTTTGCCGGTACCACGAAATATAGCCTTTGGCGTTTAATACGTCTTGCGCTTAACACTTCCACAAGTTTCAGTTCTTTGCCTCTGCAGGTTGCGACTCTCGTCGGACTTGTGACTGCGATGATCTCGCTCGCATTTCTTGGCTATATCATCGTGCGCAAATTTCTCTACGGATTTGCCGTCATGGGATATGCGTCGCTTATGTTCGCGATCATGTTCTTTGGTGCGCTGCAGTTGATCGTCCTTGGGTTAATGGGGGAGTATATCGGTCGCATTTATTCGGAGTCGCAAGCGAGGCCGCTCTATTTGCTCAAAGATCTAACACGGGAGATTGAGCCTTTCGTATGAGTGACTGGAAAAAATTAAACACGCTCCCCGAATTAGAGCTGCGTGATCTGAGAAAGTTTTTGATGGCCGATCCATTTCTCGCCTTTACGGGGGTGATGAATGCGACTTCGAATGCAGAGTTGGTCGGTTACTATCTGGACAAGTGGACTGCAAGTAACAGCGAAATTTTCACGCTCACGAATACGAGTGGCAGACTCACGGCTGTAGCGATTATCGAAGCGCTTGCTTGGGATACCGAAATGCTACGAACGCCCGCTGCGAGAATTCACTACGCGAATTCGCTCTCGAAAGATGTGAGCGTGGAGCGTGGAGAACTCCTGACAAAGTTGATGCTATGCGTGAAGAATCGACTTGTTGAGCAGAAGTACCGGTTAGTCGATGCACGCATTTCGACACGCGATCTTTTTGCAACGAGATATTTTGAGCACGTAGGTTTTCACACTGTGGATGTGCTCGTCACGCTCGGTGGAGATAAAGCGAAGCTTGAGCGGATACTCGATCAGCATGCTCCATATTTGTCCGTCGCAGCGGATGGACACATGGATCTCGGCAACGCGGTGACCATTCGTCCATTGCAAGCCGGTGATGAAGATATTATGGCGAAGCTATCACGCGATGCATTCGGCGAAGTTGCGATGATACAAGATCGCTTTTTTCTGGAGCCGACACTTTCGCACGATGCCACGAGCACGCTATTCGAAACGTGGTTTCGAAATTGTGTCGCGAAACATAAGTCCGGCGCGGGTAGTGTACTTGTTGCGGAGTTTGGTGGTGTGCCGATGGGCTATGTAGCTATTGATGCTTCGACGCATCCGGCACTCGGGGGTTATTGGATTGATAGTCTGAATGCAGTCCGTTCGGAATCTCGAGGCAAGGGAGTTTATCGCGGTCTCATTCTTGGTACGATCGCGCACGTGTTGCATCAGGGCGGTGGTGGGCTGATCACCAAAACACAGGTATCGACACAACGCGTTGTGAATACCTGGCTCCATCTCGGAGCGAATCTGTACGAGAGTTTTTGTACGTTGCACTGGACTTCGTGACGCTTCGAAGCGTAACGCGACTAAACACCGCGTTATGCTTCGATCATGATCCGGTTGGTTGCTTTTGGTCTACAAAGTTATTGTTTGCTTTCTTACATTCTTGAACAAGGGAGAGGTATTCTTAGATGGCTTCGAAATCCATACTCATCACAGGCGGCGCAGGCTTCATCGGTAGCAACTTCGTCGATTATCTTTATAAGAAGTATCCCGATTATCATCTGATTATTCTGGATGCGCTGACCTATGCAGGCAGCCCCGATAATATTTCCGACGAGATCAAGAAGTCGAAGCGTTTCGAATTCTGGTACGGTAACGTCACCAACGACGATCTCGTGAGCCAACTCATGAGCCGTGCGGACGCCGTTGTGCACTTCGCGGCTGAGAGTCACGTTGCGCGTTCGATCTATGACAATAAGATCTTTTATGTGACGGATGTGCTCGGTACACAGGCGATCGCGAATGCTGTCATTCGTAATAAGAACGTCGAGCGTTTCATTCATATTTCGACGAGCGAAGTCTACGGCACGGCCGAGAATAATCCGATGGACGAAAATCATCCGCTCAATCCGCTCTCGCCGTACGCGAGTGCGAAAGCCGGTGCTGATCGACTCGTCTATTCTTACATCGCGAGCTACCAAATGCCCGCTTGCATTCTTCGTCCTTTCAATCAATACGGACCGAAGCAGCATCTGGAGAAAGTTATTCCAAGATTCATCACGAGCGCGTTGCTCGATGAGCCGCTTACCGTGCACGGCGATGGAAGTGCGATTCGCGATTGGTTGTATGTTGAAGATACGTGCGATCGTATTGACAAAGTGTTACACGCACCACTCGAACTAATTCAAGGCGAGGTGTTTAATTTTGGAAGTGGTTTTGATCTCGACGTTCGCTCGATTGCGACGATGGTGCTTGACATGCTGAAGAAACCGAAAGATCTTATCAGCTACATTGGTGACAGACCCGGACAAGTGCATCATCATATTTCGAGCACGGAAAAAGCTAAGAAGGTGCTCGGTGTTTCTGATGCCAGATCCTTCGAGAAAGGTTTGGCGCAGACGATCGAGTGGTACAAATCCAATCCGGGTTGGTGGGAAAAGCTTTTGTGGATGCGTCATGTTCCGATTATGACAGCAAGCGGAAAAGTGGAGTATCACTAAGCCGCGAATCCAATAGCCACATATCCAACGGCGACGCCCGTAGATTCGAGGCATTTCCATAAAGCAAAATAATAGCGAGTGCGCTCTTCTTTGTCCCAGAGGCTCACGTCCGGTAGTAACTTCATCACGAAGGCAGGAGAAATTCTGGCCTTCGTGATGCTTTTAGTGGTGCTCTTCACACAACTTTCTTCGCTCTATGTTTTTCCCATGCCCGACAGCGCACGTTGGTGGGGCGATGAAACTGGGCAGATCGTTGAACTCAAAACCGAATTGCAAGAAGGCGCAGCGCGCATTCCTCCAGCGCTTGGTGCTACTGTCGCCAAAACAAACGGGATCATTCGGGGTAACTCCTGGCTTGCAGCATTCGCGTATGGACTGCCGGCAATTATTTTCTCCAACATTTCTGATCTCGTTTCGATCGGTCGGACGGTAACTGCAGTCTTTACGATCGCTTTACTCGCCGCACTCTTTTTCTTTTTACGAAAGCAATCTGCTTCCAAGCTGCTTGCGCTCGTGACGCTACTCACATTAATTTCAACACGAAGTTTTCTTTTTGCGAGTCACGCTGCACGACTTGATATCGTTGCCGGGCTTGCACTTCTCATTTACGTAGCATATCTGAGTGGGCGGTATAATGAGTACAGGAATGTCTTCACACCGTGGCGACCGACAAATCGTTGGTGGTTTTTCTTCGGTTTCATCAGCCTTGCCCTTGCGACGCTCTCCATTCATCTCTTGACGCTTATTGCACCTGTCGCACTTTTTGCACTTTGGAAATTTGGTGCTGTTCGAGATCTTAGGAAGCTCGGGGCTGCACTTGGCGGTGTGCTTAGCGTTGCATTACTACTGTTCGGGATTTATTATGTATCGGGTGCGCCGATCACATTGTTCGGAAGTGCGAGCCATCATATCCAATTTCAGAGTGTCGTGCAGGAGCTTCCGATTTTGCGGCCGTTTTCAAGAAGCGTGCAGGTCAATAATCTTGCACTGCGATTGAAGGGGTTTGCGAGCGAGGCACCGCAAGTTTTGATCGCGCTCGTGCTAACGATGCTCTGCTCGATCGTCGTGATCATCCGGTCTCGTGGCAAGAGCGAGTTCCGAATGCCGGAAGGGATGCGCTTTCTGATCGGTGCTACCTGCATCAGTGTGATATCTTGGTTGCTCTTTCAGAGCTACGCGATTTATTATTATCTGCATATTCTGCCGGTGCTAGCTCTCGCTATAGGAGCTACACTCGCGTTTTGTATCGAACGGATGTTTGCATCGGAAAGAGCGTGGATGATCAGTGGTGCGCTCATCATTGCGACACTTGGGCTTGCGCATGTTGGATTCTATGATGCACTTTCTGCAAGCGCGAGTGGACACCAGCTTACGCGTTCGAACCAGAATGCACTCACTGAAATGACCAGATTGATCGAAGCAGATCACACCACGACGGATAAGCCGTTGGTGCTGGCCCAAAATCCCGCGACTGCTTGGTTTCTCAGTGAGCCAAATCTGCGAGTCATGACCGCACATTTTATCGGGTTTCCATCGGACGATCTTTCGCCCACCGAGACGATTCGAAAAGAAGGAGTGCGGTTCATGCTGCTCTACACAACCGTGCGTACGCAAAATTATTCCGAAGAGATCGCACCGCTTAAGCATGCTGCGGATTCGATTGCAGTAAAGGTTAAGACGATCACGGGTACGCTCTTCGATGCCGACCGTGATTATTTTCATTTGGATCTTGCGAGTGTCGATACGATGACGCTCTACAAGATTATTTCCCGATAGCAGCGTGCAAGCAACGATCGCGGAAAGCAATAGGCCAACATTTGAACGCTGGGCGTTTTACGTTCTCGTGCTGCTTGCCGTCGGGCTGTTCGTGATTCAACTTGGGTCTCTGTATCAATTTCCGGTTTACGATTCGTATTTGTGGTGGGGAGATGAGTCATGGCTCACGCTCGAATTTCGATCTCAGATCACGACCGGAGTGTTTCAGCATCCGCTAGCACTCGGCGCTTCGATTCACAATTCGAGCGGATTGCTGCTTGGGAATATGTGGCTCACGGCGGTGCTATACGGCGGTGCGGCAGCGATTTTTACGAGTCTTACCGATCCCGTTACGATCGGTCGGTCGGTTACCGCTGTGCTTTCGGTGATTCTTCTTCTGACGTTGTATCGTTCAGCACGGAAGCTTGGCATCTCCAAATTATTTGCTACTGCCGGAGTACTTTTGCTTTTGACATCGAGAAGCTTCATGCTCACGAGTCACTCAGCGAGATACGACATACTCACAGCACTTGCGATTTTATGCGTGCTCTCTGTTCTGGAGCGATTGGTTGCGCGTGAAGATCTTCCGAATCAGATCCTCTTCTTTTTCGGAGTGAGCTCTCTCGCGCTTGCGATTATCTCTATTCATGTAGTTCTGTTGAGCGCTGCGTTGTTCGCGATCGCACTTTGGAAGCTAAATGCTTCGCGTCAACCGAAAAAGCTGATCGCCTTTAGTGCTGGTGTGTTGACGAGTATGGTTGGGTTTATTTTTTTGCAATGGATTACACAAGGTACGCTTCAACTATTTGGTAAGACTCGCGGCAAAGGTTTTCTTGCGAATGTTGCAGAGGTACCGTTGCTTCGTCCTTTCTCGCGCTCGGTGCAGGCAGCCAATCTTGCGCAGCGAGTACATGTGTTTAGTGATCTTGCGATATTTATTTTAGTTGTTGCGGTGTGTAGTTTGATAGTGGCGATCCTCACGAGACAGAAGGTCGCGGGTAAAAAGCAAGCGAGTGTGAGTCGCAGCATGCTAACGCCTGGCGTTCTCGCAATTCTGCTCAGTTGGATGTTTCTTGAAAGCTCAGCGCCAACATCGTATCTGATCTACGTACTGCCGGTCTTGGTCTTGCTTTCGATGAAAGTGCTCGACCGCGATCACGGCAGCTCGGCGCTCGTCGGACGTCGTAATATTGTGGTTGCGCTGCTCTTGCTTGTCGTGTGCAGTGGAGCGTTCAGTTATATCGGCAGTCACACCGGCGAGCGTCTTGGAAGTATAGTAACGACATCGAACGAACGGGCGATAACAAATGCCATCAGCGCAATTCGAACTGACTCACATGAGCAGGCACCGCTTGTGCTCGCGTTTAACCCCGCTATCAGTCGATTGCTCAACCAGCAAGATGTGCGAGTCATGACAACGCAGTTCATCGAGTATCCCGCAACAGAGTTATCACCGCACGATCTTTTAAAGAGTCTCGGTGTGCGCTATTTGCTCTTGTATAGATCCGCGCTCAAACCATATTACATGCGAGAGGTCGGGCCGCTCGACACCTTGGCACAGCAATTCGGTAAGCCGATCGCAACTTCGGCTGGTATATTCACCGATATCGGACGTTCCTATTTCGAGCCTCGGACACCTGAGCCGGTGACAACATTCGATTCACTGATTGTTTATCGATTAGATTTTTGAGCAACACAGAACGTACACATTCAGACGAGCGATTACGAGCAGGACACTCGATCGCAGGATCCATCACTGTATGGGTTATCGGAGTGTGCACAGCGGTCGGACTTGCCGTGCAAGGCTTGTCGCTCTATTCGTTACCGCTGCCGGACTCTGCACTCTATTGGTACGGAGATGAATCGTGGCTCATGCTCGAAGCGCGCACGCAGATCATGGAAGGGATCGCGCGACATCCATTCGCACTTGGCGCCACACTCAGTCATCATATAGGAATATTGCTCGGCAATACGTGGATCACCTCCGCACTCTACGGAATTCCTGCTACGATATTTGCAACAAGCTTTCCGATAATACTCATCGGTCGGACCGTGACGTTCGTGCTTGCGATTGGATTATTGGTGTTCCTTTATTTTGCACTCAAACGTGTGAGTGTGCACAGGGAGATCGCTGCTATCACTCTCATACTATTATCCACCTGCTCTGCATTCGTTTATTCGTCGCATAGTGCACGGCCCGATTTGCTCATTGGTTTTGTAGTGTTGATCATAGTCAGCATCTTCGCAACGTATGCGAAAGACCACGTCATCCCTGAAGACAATCTGTGGTGGTTTGGATTTGGTAGCCTCATGACGTTCGCCGCGATGACGGTCTCGATACATCTTGTTACACTACTATTTCCGCTTGCGGTATTTTTGATGATTCGCTTCGGTGCGTTTCGCAATCTTGGTCGTGCGGCCGTAGCAATTCTCGGTGCGCTTATAGCACTGACGGGGTTCATTATAATTTATCGGATCACGACCGGAGATGTTTCGCTTTTCGGCACATCGGGCCAGCATATCCAATTCATTGAAGTCGCTAAGGAGAAGCCGATACTCCGTCCATTCTCGCGATCGGTGCAATTAAACAATCTCTTTCAACGTCTCGATTTGCTTTGGAAGGGTGTGCCGGTGCTCCTGATCGCAATGGTGCTCACGGTTGCGCAATTATTGTTGAATCGATTTAAGACTCGGAAGAATTTTCAGATGCATCGAGCCGAAAAATTATCGCTTGCGGCGCTTGTCATCGTCTTCTTCAGTTGGCTTTTACTCCAAACCAGTCTTACGTATTACGTCCCACATTTTATTCCGTTGTTGGCGTTCGTACTTGGTGTGTTTCTGCAGAAGGCACAAGGCCATGAGCATCATAGAAACATGACGCCGCTTCGAGTTATGCTGATGATTGTCGCGATCTCACTCACGACGTTTCAGATTGTGGAGATGCTCGGTGCAAAAGAGACGGCAACCGAACTCGCAAGCGAGAATCTGCGAGGCAAAGAAAAGATGATCGCCTCGTTAAAACGAATCGCTGAACAGGAGCACATCACGAAGCCGCTCGTACTTATAGAAAGCCCTGCTGCGTTTGGTTTGGAGCTTGATACAAGCATTCGATTGATGTCTACGCTCTTCACCGCATTTCCGGAACGTGCGGAGCCTATCATGACAACCGTTCGCCGAGAGCACGTGCACTTTGCACTCTTTTATGACACGCCACTGGAACAAGAAAACCGACAAGTGCACGATCCACTCTTTGTGGCGGTCGCATCGAACAGCACACTTGTCGATTCGGCCGTTGGTACGTTTTTCGATATGGGGCGCTCGTATGAGCATCCCGACTTTTCAATCAAGGATACGCTTAAGCTTTTCAAAATTGTTTATCCCTAACGCATGACAAGCGAGCAAGAGATGGCACTTCGACGTGAACCCACACCCAAAACGGGTGGACGGATCGCGTTTGCCCTGTTGGTATTCCTGACGCTCGTCACACTGTTTTTGCAAACGCGTTCGCTCTCCATTTTTCCGATTGCGAATGCGACGCGTTGGTTCAGCGATGAAAGTTGGGTGATGGAAGAGGCGAAAGCTCAGATCGAGCATGGCGTAGTATATTACCCGCAAGCACGGGCATCGACGCTCGCGCATTCGAAAGGACTTTTGCTCGGGACGCCATGGCTTTCGGCGGCGCTCTATGGCATTCCCGCTACGTTTGTTTCACCTGGGACCGATCTTGTCATAGTCGGGCGAGTCGTTTCGCTTATGCTAACTGTTCTCACGCTGATACTACTCTTTCGCTTTCTTCGAGAGCTTCATACCCCCGCATATCTCGGAGCGTTTGCTGCGATGCTGATTGCTTCGACACGTGCGAGCTTTATTGCAAGTCATTGCGCAAGGCCCGATGTCTTGGCGGGATTGATCGTGCTCATTGTGGTCGCATATCTCGCAGTGCTTCGTGATCGAGGGTTTGTGCCGAGCTCGCGCGTGTGGTGGTTTGGGTTTGGTGCGATACTGATGGGGCTCGCTTGGACGAGCTCGGTGCATCTGCTTACGCTGCTCGGTCCTCTCACGCTTTGGGTGATGTTTTCGTTTGGTGCTTTTCGCAGATTTGGCTTTTTTATTGCTGCGGTTGCGGGTGCGGTTTGTTCGGCGCTGATCTTGTTCGGTATTTATACGATCACGAGTTCGGGAATAACTGTCTTCGGTTCATCATCGCAAGGCTTGCAGTTCATAAAGGTTGTGCAGGAGACGCCGATACTCAGGCCGTTCTCGCGATCGGTGCAAGTCGCAAATCTTTTGATCCGCGCAAAATTATTTTGGCGTGAGGCACCTGGCTTTTTGCTTTTTGGCTTTATCGTCACACTCTTGTACGCAGCGGTCAAACTCAGGAATCGAAATGCGAGCGTATTCTCATGGGCCGAACGCTTCGTCCTTGCATCGACCGTCGTAGTGCTGCTCAGTTGGCTCTACCTTCAAGCAGCAGGCGTGACCTATACGATGCACATTCTTCCGCTGCTCACCTTTACGCTAACGTTGGTGCTATCTGCTAGCCTGCGGCAATTCGGACGCGTTAGCACGATCATACCCGCGCTGACTCTCATCTGTGGTGGAGTGCTGTTCGGATTTGCATTGGTGGATTCGAACACCGCTTTAGTAAGCGGTTCATCGCTCACAAAAAACAATTCGTCGGCGATGACCGATATTCGAGCGATAATTCACACTGACGCTATCCAGCATGGCCTAACAAAGCCACTCGTCATCGCCGAAACACCCGCGCTGCATGACTTACTTGCCGATACAACGCTCACGGTAATGACAGATCACTTTACCGCTTTTCAAACTTCGACCACTCCGTTTTCTCAGATCATGCAACAGGAGGGAGCGAAATATGCCGTGCTGTTCACTTCCGATCACTATCCGAAGAATCGATATACGATGGACGAATTCTTTCAAGCGGTGAATGCTACCGGCACGATCATCGGACGCCGATCAGGTGTATTATTTGATATGGGAAGTTCGTACTTCGAACCGAGCAAACAAGCGATCGACACGTTGATCGTATTTCGATTGTATCATTGATTGATCGATGAATACGAACGCTGAGGCACCGCAACGCCCGCTCAATCCATCCGCTCTGCACGACAGGGTCACATGGATTTTACTTTTCGTGGCTGCGATCATTGCGATCTTCGCCTGGCAATACCGCGTGCGATTTCCATTCGATAATACCTTCATCACTTTTCGATACGCGGAACACCTCGCCAAAGGGCTTGGGCTCACTTGGAACGTTGGCGGCGCTCCAACAGAAGGATATACAAATTTTCTCTACATCGTTTTTTTAGCGCCGTTCTCGCTGCTCGGGATTGATCTTGTGCTCGTCTCGCAAGTCGCGAACATCTGCGCACTCGCATTAACCGCGGTTTTGATCTACCAACTCACCGCACTTTTGCTTCGCGAGGAATCGCAATCAATTGCTCGCTGGCCTTCGATGCTTGTGAGTATTCTCTTTCTGCTCACTCCGATGAATTGGATCAACGCGCTATCCGGAATGGAGACGAGCTTTTTCGGTCTTGCTTTGATAGCTGCTACATACACTTTTGCGAAAGCGTATTACAATCACACTACTTTCACATTTGCATTTGTACTCGCGTTCGCCGCTGCATTGTTGCGGCCGGAGGGTGCGCTGCTTGGTGGAATACTTTGGCTGATTATGCTGACTGATGGTAGAGTGAGATCCGAAGTCACAAAAGGTTTTGTGATCTACTTCGTTATTCCACTCATCGCATACACCCTCTTTCGGTATGTGTATTTCGGTTCGCTGGTGCCAAATTCTTTTCGAGTGAAGGTCCTTACGGGAAAGACGGTGTCGCTGTTTCATTTACCGGGCACTCGTTACGTCTTACTATTTTGGGGTAGCTCACTCGCACTCGTAGTTATGTCAATCTTTGGGTTGCGAAGGTTTCCGTTCGGGCGAATACAAACGGCGGTCTTGATCTTTATTATCTCGATTGCGGCGTTCTATTTGTTCGTAGTGCCGCTGATGGCGTTCTATGATCGCTTTCTGTATTCGGTGTTCGTGATGCTATTCGTGCTTGCAGGTGTGGGAATGTTTAAACTCTGCGCGGGTCGATCGAAATTGTTTAGCATTGCTGTGATAACGCTTTTGGTCGTGCTTCATTTTCAGCGTTCGATCTATTCACCTCGCGCACAAGAAGCGCTTGGGAGCACGGATGAATCGACAAAGCGATACCGTGAGATTGCTGAATTACTGCACAACATTCCGAACCACGAGCAAATATCGCTCTGCTTCGCTGATGCTGGCATACTACCATATTATTCCGGCATGAAGAATCTCGATGCGGTCGGATTGAACGACAACGAAATTGCCAGAGCGCACTCTGGTCAAGATGTGCTGCGGATTCTTGCCGACCGACGACCGGATATTCTGCTATTGCCCGTAGATCCGCCGAGGCCAGAAGACGATTCCTGCTCACACATTTTCAGATCGGGGCATGGGCTCGTTGCTTCGGTCTATGAGCAGATACCGCATGACACAAGATTCTCGGACTATCGCTCCATCGTCATGCTGCACCCGCATCTTTACGATATTGCGCTGATGGTGAATATTCGTTCTCCGCACGCTCGCGAGATAGAGGCTGCGTTTCGCATTGCCGAGCCCTCGAGCGCCGGACTGATCGGTCCGCCCCCAAATTGCTTATATTAGTAGATTAATTATCCGCCCTAGCAGCCGTTACGGGTGCTCATAGGGCGCAAGGAAGCTCTTTTGTTACGTTTGTTTTGCCATCAATAATTTAGTCACATCTCAGTGAAAGTAGAATTCTACAAACATCCACTCGGCCAAGAAGAGATCGACGGACTTACTGCGGTCGTTCATTCCACATTCTTAACTGCCGGCCCAAAGACCAAAGAATTCGAGGCAGCCTTTGCGAAGTACATGTCTTCCAAACATTGCGTCGGAGTTACGAGCTGGACGATGGGTGGCTTTATTGCGCTCAAAGCGCTCGGAATCGGCGAAGGCGATGAGGTTATCACAACGCCGATGACCTTCATGGCAACTGCCAACATCATCATCGAAGCTGGTGCTACGCCGGTATTTGTCGATGTGGAGGCCGACACCGGAAATATCGATTGCGAATTGATCGAACGTGCCATCACACCACGCACCAAAGCAATTCTTCCGGTGCATTTATACGGACAAATGTGTGATATGCGACGCATGCGTGCGATCGCGGATAAGCATAAGCTCGCGATCATCGAAGATTGTGCGCATTGCGTTGAGGGTGTTCGAGATGGTGTTCGTCCCGGTCAACTTTCCGAAATGGCGGTCTTTAGTTTTTATGCGACGAAGAATCTCGCGTGCGGTGATGGGGGTGCTATCATAACAAACGATGAAGCGCTCGCCGATTCGCTCTTTCGGCTTCGTCAGCACGGCATGAATAAATCTGCCGCCGACCGATATTCCGGTCGCTTCAAGCATTACGACATGGAAGAGCTTGGGTACAAGTGCAACATGTTTGATGTCCAAGCTGCGATGCTTTTGCCACAGATTCCAAGACTTCCCGAACGACTTTCGCGACGTGAGGAGATCTGCAAGCGATATGAGAAGGGCTTTGCCGACACGCCTGGCATCCGTTTTCCTCCGGTGCGAAAGGACTCCGTGAGCGGTCGGCATCTCTTCACAATTTGGGTGGACCCGACAATTCGTGACGAAGCTCTCGCCGATCTTCAGGATCGAGGTATCGGAGTCGCGGTCAACTTCCGCTCGATCAATCGACTGACCTACTACAAAACACATTTTGATGTACCAAACGGTACATTCCCCAACGCAGAGCGCATTGGTGATTCGACAATCACGCTGCCACTCTATACACTTCTGGAAGAAGCAGAGATTGATTATGTGATCGCGCAAACGAAGGAAGTTGTGCGTAAGCTGAGTGAGAGCATTAAGAGCGATAAAGTGCTCGCAGAATCACCTATGGCATAAACGCATGACAAAGTTTCCGGATGCGTTGGTGTCGCGAAAGCGTGAGCTGATCCTCTGCGCGCTTTTGCCGCCACTTGCACTTGCCATTCTCTTTTTCGTATTTCAATCCTACAACATCGAGCTTTCGTTGTCGCTTGATCTTGTTGTGATGTTTTGGGGATCGGTTGCGCCAGGTATATTGATCATCATGATCTTTAGCTCCGTCTTCAGTGCGCGATTATCTTGGCTTCAGGTCTTTGCACTCGGTGCAGCGCTTGGGCTTGGTGTATTGCCGGCCAGTTACAATCTCATGCGAACCTTTGGTGGTGGCAGGGAAGTATTGCT
>JBDTCS010000302.1:0-6040 GCA_039923455.1 Kapaibacterium sp. (SeqCode)
AGTCCGATCTTGCAAGGTTAAAATTGTCGTCTTGGGAAGATATTATGCCTCATAGACAAGCAACTTTCGGTTAAAATGCTAAAAAGCGTTTTTGTCTTATTATGGAGCAGGTGCCAAAATTGCTTTATATTAGCGAATTGTTCTCGGAATTACTGAGTATTGTGCTGTCCAGAAGCGGGAGAGCGATGTTGATAAGTGCACCCAATCAGGGCACTCTGTGCTGTTGTGACGATCAAAAATTCTTAATAATCTGCGATTTTATACGAAAAATGGCACTTTGGAGCTTGACTTCGACAGTTGACAGCGTATGTTTGTAGTGCGCAACGGCAGTGAGATTAATTCAACGCCGAAGCCCTTTCGAGAAAGCCAGAAAGAATAAATAAATCGGGGACCAGAAACCCCAAGTTACTCAGAAAGACGACTATGAAAAAGCACTTGTTCATCCAGACAGCTAAGTTAGCATTCGCAGTAGCCCTTTGTTCAGTATCGGTTTCGATCGGACAAGCCCAGACTTTGTTATCATCCCAGCCGGTTGCTGAGTCTCAGAAAGTTGAGATCCGCACCGAGATCGGAATGCGCGTCTCGAATTTGAATTCACCGCTCGTCTCTCCTAATGAGATGACCAACATTTCAAACGCAGCGCGTAGCTCTCAGATCATCAGCCAGACGAGCATTCTGGTCGAGATGGCACTTAAGGCGGTTACGTCGAGCGTAGTCACTTCGATGTCCGATATCGTAAGCGGTAAAACAAAGCAGTTCGTGACCGATCTTTCGAGCATCAACAATTCGATCGCACAATCGACAACGGTAAAAGTAAAAGTGAATTATGAAGCCCGCCCGATAGGTGGAATTCTTAGTGTGACGGTTGATCTTGTACCGCTCTTTTCGGGTGTTGGTGTTGCAAACTATCCGCTCGCTTCGAAGTCGATGGTGCTGGCTGTTGATGAAGTGACACCAATTTCGATCACATTGATCGTTGCAGCACTGAGTACCGATCTTCAGAAAGAGTTGATGAGCAACCCTTCGGAACCGGTTGCGTCGAACTAAGCTACGCAGTTTGTTCAGACGCATCGACCGTTCTTAGGTTTCTGGTAAATAGTAGTGAACGCGCCCGAGAGGATATTTCTCCGAGGCGCGTTTTGGCATTTATATCCGGTGGACAGTTCGGTTGTATTTTTGAAGCATGAACTATAAAACTTCGAAGTCGCTGAGTTATTGCCGCATCTTCATGCTCGTGTTTCTACCAGTGTTGTTCATGCACACGCCCTCACGGGCGCAAACGCTTCCCTCGATCTCGGATGAGTTGAAGCAATGGGGCAAAGATATACGTCACGTGCTTCACACCGATGATACGACAGCACAACCACCCGACTCGACCGCAGCAGCCGTCCAAACCTCAATCCAGCAAACACTCGACGCAGTGCTTGCCGATTCCGCAAATTCGAGCACACAAGAGAAGCGAGATACGCTTGACATGTTCGTCACTGCGGCTGTCTTGGGTCGAGGCGGGAAGAAGCCTGTTCGTGCAGCCGAAGCATACGGAAGTGCGGGTGTCGTATATTTCCTCGGTCGTTATTATGATGAAGCGATCTATGCCTATGCAAGAGCCGCACAGCTCGAGCCACAAAACTCTGAGTGGTTGAATGATCTCGCGACCGCACTTCTGGAACGAGATAAAACAGAGTGGGCGAAGACGCTGCTTGTTGAACTCCTCAAGCTTTATCCGAATCTTGACCCCGCGATGGGAAATCTTGCGACGATCGAGATCGACCAAGGTGAGTGCCCCGAAGCGATGACGCTATTGCATAAAGCGATTGCGCTCTCACCGCAAACTGGATTGTATCACTACTTGCTTGGTAAAGCGATCGAGTGCAAAGGTGATAAGTCGGCGGCAAAAGATGAATACAAACTCGCATGGGGAAATGGCTATGGGGGCTCCGGTCATGAAGGTGAGCCCGGCAATACGAGCGTTGACGCTCAGAACGCATCCGGCACAAGCACTCCATCCGGTGGCACACCTCCGGCTGGCACGACTACATCGAACACTGATCTCAATTCGACAGAGCATGGTGGGACCATCACACCATTTCCGCCTGCACCTGATTTCAACAACAAACCTATTCCACCGGAGTGGGTCGGGCACTATGAAGCCGACTATGTTCGCGCCAAACGCAAGCGCGCCAAGAAGTATGGTCAGGGAATGAGCGGCACTACGATCAACGAAGACATTCTAACCTGTGCAAAGAAATTTTCTATGGACATCGATGCGCAAGGCATGATTACCGGAAAAGTTACGATCATGTATGTCTATTTAGGTACAGCCGCGAACGCAATGCTTGGTATGGCACCCGCGGTAGCAATAGCACGGCTTGGTAATTTTATGGCCACGCTCAAAAATGGCTATCAGATTCGTGAGTGGAGCTTTACCGGACGCGTTGATCAGAAAGGAGTCGTCGAGATTACCGGTATGCCTGATGGTAAAATGGATTTTTATAATGTTGGTCAATGGCAAAAGATTGATCCGTGGAATATTTTTCCTCCTCCGGATAGAAGCCCACGCACACCAGCGCGAATGCTGCTTGCGACGGAGAAGAAAGGTGTGCCGAGTATTTATATCAATCGTGACGTAGATTTTAACGGCGATCTTTCGCTGCGTTATCAAGCCTACATCAAAAAAACCGATGTCCCTATTGTTTGTGATTGCAAACGAATCGAACCGAAAAAACCAACCTGTCCTGCGAGTCAGTATCTCAAAGTAAAATCATCCATCGGAGCGGATGGAAAACTTACTGTCGAGAGCTCACGTGATGTGCAAACCGGCGACATTTCCACTACTACAAAAGGGTCGATGGGCGCAGAAGCCGGAATGCTCGGAGCGAGTGGAGGAGTAGATGGATCCGGAAATGTGTCGGTAGAGGGCAACGTCGGAATGATGGTCGGCAGCACGCAATACAATGTAGCAGACGGTAGCTATCAAATGACGATCGGCATTGGAATGAACACCGGCACTGCATTACCGGGACCAAACAAGATATCCGAAAAAATTGAATTGGTGTATGACTCTGCCTGCGGTTGGGGTATCAAAGGCACAGCCGGAATATCCACGATGTCGATGGGAGCCGGTGTGGAAGGAGCTATCTATTTCAATCGAGGTAAGTAATGCGCGAGTTGTTCAAAACCACCTACCCACGCGTTGCTTGTACTCGAGATATGCCTCGCCGAAACGGCGCTCGAGATACGCCTCTTCTTTTGCGATGACGAAACGTTGTATCACGAAGATCACATCCGGTAAAAGAATGATCGCCCAGAGCGACGAGAAAAGGAAAGCGAATCCAAGATAAAAGAAAATCAATCCGAGATAGAGCGGATTTCGCGTGCGACTATATATTCCTGATTCGACAAGCACTGTCGCGGGATCATGCGGTACAATCGCAGTTTTGTTGCGTCGCAGTTCGTAGGCACCCGTGATGAGAATTCCAAGGGAGATCGCTAAAGAGAGTCCACCGAGCACCATGCGCAGCCAGACGGGAAGTATAACCAAAGGCCACCAATGCTCGGCCAAAATACCGAGCACAAGTGGAATGATATAGATGAATGGAGGTGGAAATTGAATACCGGCATTGTCCGTCGCTTGATCCGTTGAACGGTTGCTCGCTTGGTCGGTCATATCTTAAGTAAGTTTACCCACTTCTCGTAGAGTTCGCCCGTCGCACGAACATCGCGCATACAGTATTCAGCGATTTCGCGCGATTTTCCTTCGGCGTAAAATTGCGGCACTTTGTCTCCAGCAATTCCGCCTGATTTTGGCGAGGGAATTCCGAATGCCTTCGTATAAAAGTCAAGATTGAATTTGCGCGTAGCACCAGCCTTGTCAAATCCACTGCCGAAGGTCAACTTATCCAGCAGATCGACATGCTCGATTCCGGCGTATCGATCATTCGTGTTCGGACTCACTTTGAAATCCCAACGTGTGCCCGCCATCAAATTCACCGACGGCCGAATCCCTAAGGCAGCACTACGCAACATGAGGAACGGACAATCGAAGCCGCGACCGTTGAACGAGACTATCGCTTGATAATTACTCGCTGCTCCGTTCCAAAAATGTGTGAGCAACGCAGCTTCATCGGTAAAGGCGCGATACTTGATCGACATATCTTCGTGCTCGATCATCTCTTCGAGCGGCTCTTTGTCGAGATAGAGTGCTGCGCCTTTTTTTGATTCGAGAATGTACGTTCCGATGCAGACGACTTGCCCGAGCAGTGGATTCAGCCCACCGAGTCCCTTGCGTTGCTCTTCCTCTTCCTCGGTTGTGGTGCCACGCAGCAGATATTCTTTTTGTACGTCATCGAAAGTGTTATCAAAATCGAGAGGTATCGTTTCGATATCAAATACTAAAGTCTGCATGCAAAAATATTCGAAAAAGAATAGATGAAAAAAGAAAAGAAAATAGATGCGAAAAAAGTAGCGAAGCGATTAGCTTAGATTAGTTTTTTACGACCCACACCTTCCCGACTTTCAGCGCATCAACATCCAGTGGTTTCTGGCCGATCTGTCTTGGAACAACATGCCGATCACCCGGGCTAAATATTTTGGTTGGTTCGATCATTTCGATAGAAGTGTCAACCTGCGTGCCCTTGCGACTAATCAATTCATACTTCAACCGCTTGATGGTGTCGGTCCCAAAATTTTCATACATCACTTGCAGATAGACATTTCCATTCTCCGAATCCGATTTAAATGCGGAGATCGTCACGCCGGGGGATTTCACCCAATTTGATTCGTCCTTCGTCGCGCACGATTGTACGATCACTAAGAGCAGTGCAACAACAAAAATATATTTGGTCATAAGTGCTAAATTTCAGTTTGTGTAGAGCCTATCGTCACTATGTAGAGCTAAATCTTTGCAAGTAGAGTTCAACAGAAATCGGTCCGAAGCCCAAGTTACACACTATTTGTCGCAACATACGTTTGGGTAGTAACCCAACAATCGCAGGGGAATATACGAGAAAACGGATGGTATCCTATGCTGCTCTCCAATCTTTAGGATAGGTAGTCGTCTGCATTAAGGTAAATTTGGGTAACGCACATGCGGCTATTTTGTAGAAACATTCTGATGCGTGTTCTCCAGACTTCAATATTCGATGCCTGCATACCAAACAACGATCGTGCTTTCCTTACAAGTTGAATCTTCTATACACCCGCAAAAATCAATAGTGTGTGGGTCTTCCTACGTGGTCAATTCGGCTCAACGAAGCCAATACAACCCATACGACACCGAACGTCCTAACTCCGATCAAGGCAGCTCAAAAAAATAGTTTTCGGTGAAGGTACAATTTGCGAATTTCTGACTTATATTCGTAGGCAGAAGATGCTCCACTCGTATCTTCGGTCTCGATCCGATTTAATTGGGTCTATTCTTTTCACGTGACGTTTTCGACAGACTGCCTCGCGAGCAGCATTTAACTAATTTCACAGAGTTCGCGGCGGCCTACCTCTTATACGTATCCTCGCATCGTTTTGCGGTGGTACCCACTTGATTCCGTTTTTGCCAGGTGTGAAGCCTAAAGGAATAATGTCGTAACGCGACCAATCCCGCGTTACCCCATCCGTTGTTTTTATCCTTCTATCCACGCTCCATATTTCCTTGGCGCCAACGCAGCGCCAGAGGAAGTTAGCATTCGTGATTTAACCTGCTCCTTCGCGGACTGGTTGAATTTTCTACGGCCATGCATTGGAAATCGCCGTAACGGAAAAAGGTGAATGACCGAACGTGCTACTAACACGCAGGCCATCCACCCATCTTCCGCCAACACAAGTCACACTCTCGGAAACCGCGAGCCTGACATGTATCAGTAATCATCCAAAGAAAGTCCTCCGCTGCGCAGCTGTTAGACGCGAGAATCAGCGGAAGCCCCAAGGATGAAACTTCGAAACCCGAACCGCCAGTCCGAACATCGGATTGGCTCGTTTTGGTACACCAAATTCTCGCGTCGTACTAATTCATAAATAAGTACCGACGAACATGAAAAAATCACTTATC
>JBDTCS010000303.1:0-26625 GCA_039923455.1 Kapaibacterium sp. (SeqCode)
GAGAGCAGAATCATGCATGGCTACGATGCCGTCGGTAAGCTTGTTTCAAGCATCTTGGAGGTAAAGTCTTGTCCGATTAAACGCCCTTCCTCAGCGAAACGGGATACCAAGTCGGTATCTTTGCCAAACGAATACGACTTACAGAGACTTTAGCGAAAGAGACCTTAGATGCGAGAATTGCCATCACCCCCACGCGTGAGAAACAACTTTGATGACGAGACCGATGGATTCCGTCGGATGACGGTGCTTGTCATCGCCTATTATTTTCCGCCGATGGGACTTTCGGGAGTGCAGCGGACTCTCAAGTTTGTCAAGTATCTCGCGGAGTTTGGCTGGAAGCCGATTGTTATTACGGCCGGAGAGATGCCTTATTACGCATCTGATGAGACGCTACTCGAAGAAATTGCTCCGTTGATCGAACGGGGTGAAGTTGAGATCGTTCGAACGGAATCTGCAGGTCTTCCCGGCAAAGGAAAGAACGGCATACTCAAACTTCCCGGTGCTGCTTACCAACGATTCCGGTCGAAGCTATTGCAAACATTCCTTCAACCAGATTCAAGGATCGGCTGGAAGAAGCACGCGCTCAAGGCGATCGATGCGATCTATGCACGGGAAAATATTGATGCCATCTTCAGCACAGCGCCTCCTTATACCGATTTTTTGATCGCGAAAGAAGTCCGCGCAAAATATGGTACGCCTTATCTTATGGATTATCGCGATGCTTGGGTTTCCAACCCTGTATTGAATTTTTACGCAACCCCATTTCACAAAGCGTATGCAGCAAAGCTGGAAGATGAATGTCTCCGTGCGAGTGACGCGGTGACGGTGGTGAATCGAGGCATGAAGGAGGTGCTTCTTAATAATTACAATTTTCTGAATCACGAGGATGTGCGAATCCTTCCGCACGGATTCGATCCGGAAGATTTTGAACGTGCCGCTCCATTTGCAGGACATGTTGGTGCAAAGGAAAAATTTCGCATCACGTACTCGGGTACGTTTTATGTCGGTAGATCCCCGAAAGTCTTCTTAGAGGGCGTGTGCGCTGCCGTCGCTCAAGCACCCGGCCTCAAGAAAGATCTTGAGCTTCTGTTCGTCGGCGTATTGCAAAAGGAATATTACAAGTTGATTCAGAGGCTCGGGCTCGAAGGCAATAGTGTCGTCCGAGGTTACGTAGCACACCGCGAAAGTGTAGGTCTCTTGCTATCGAGTGATGTTTTGTGGATGACTATGTCGGATGATATCAGCGCTCCCGGAAAACTCTATGAATATTTCGGCGCACGTAAACCGATTCTGGGACTGGTCCCGAAGGATAGTCAGGCTGCGAGAATGCTGATCGATTATGGTGCGGCTATTATCACGGCTCCGGATGATTCCGCTGGGGTCACGGAGGCAATCCTGACGCTCTATGAACTCTGGAAGCGAGATGCGCTTGGTTTCGATGTGAACGAGAGCTTTGTGCAAGGATTCGATCGACGTATGCTAACCCGTGACCTTGCCAGAGTTCTCCGTACCATCGCACACCCGATCACTGCTTAGACTCTTCCCGTTCATAAATCTTGCTTGGAGCAATGTATCCTTTCGTGGTGTTACGGGGAGCACGATGATTCGAAATACAACAAGGCTTGTTTTTTTGTGCTTGCTATCGGTTTGGAGTATCTCTGTGGCTCATGCTCAAGATACGACCGATCCGTTCGCCTCAACCCTTCCGCTGGGTCGCACTGATTCCCGAACGCTCGCCGAACTTGATCTTGCGAGACCCGTCGTTTATATGGATGCGCTGCCCGACGGATCGAAGTGGTTCGTCATAGACAAGTTTGGTCCGATACAGTCGATGCTTCTGAATGGCAAACGGATCGAGAGGACGTTCAACAATATTCCGTTTACGACAGCGCAGTTCAGCCCCAATAGCGAGTATATTATCTGGATGGGACTCGATCGAATCTATACCGAGAAAGGATTTGATTCGACGATTACGAACATCTATCGGAATGACTCATTAGTTGGGAGCTATCTCGCAGATTATGGCTCGCTTGAATTTTCTCGAACAGGCGCACACTGGGGTGCGATTCTTCCATTTGCAAATGTGCTCCAAACTTCTGCGCGAGATTTTGCGGTAGCCGATGGAAAGGTACTCGGATACGGCGAAGATCATCCACGACAGTTTTCCTTCAATCACGATGAAACGAAGTGGGCCTATCGCACGACCAAGGGAAAAGAGGAGAGACTCCTCACATCCGATGGCCCTCAAACGCTCTTCGTGCGATTGGAAGAAGAATCGATTTACTCTACCAAGATCGATTCGACTATTCTGCGATTCACTCCTGACGTTAGTTATCACGGGCTTATTCTCGAAGGCCGAGATTACGATTTTGGCTTTGAGCATGTAGGGCAATTACGGAAAACATCGTTCGATCCTGCGCATACCGACACCGCACGTAGCTATTTTTTCTATAATGGGAAGGCGCAACAACCCTATCGTTGGCTTTCCAATATTCTCATAGACTCTTCCGGAAAGCACACCGCATATTTTGCATGTGATCCGCAGCAAGAAAAACTAGGGGCTCAAAGAGATGAGCGCCGTGCTGTGATGGTCTATGATGGCAAAGTGATCGTCGGGCCATTTGCAAAAGCCGGCCGTTTGCTTATGAGTGCTTCTGGCAAACACCTGGTGTTCTCGACCGATATAGCAAAAGGTCTGATTTATCTCGATACAAAACCGATCATCAAGAGTGAGCAGCTTCAGAATTGTGTTTGGTCGCAGGATGAATCACGCATCGCGCTCGTCGCGACCGGCACACACGGCAAGGCCTTCGTGATCGTAAACGGCAAACGATCGCGAGAGTATGAGAAGATCGGGCATCTCGCATTTTCGGCTGATAAGAAGTACGTAATGTATGTCGCTCTTTTGAATGGGAAGCTTGAAAGGGTCAAACAGTATTACTAACGTGCGTTCGTCGCCACGGAGCTACATACGACGCCGCAACGTGTCGATGTATCTGCTTGTTTCACTCGCACTCTGTAGTCTGCTATCTATGGCACATGCACAGAAGCGCGGGAAGCACAAACCCGTGAGTAAAACCGTATATGTTATTCCCCGACCGGTGTTTGTTGGGCTTCATGTTGGAATGAGTCAAGATTCGGCATTTATGATAATGCGATCGATCGCGCTCCGAAGGGACACGCTGCACGTGGACTCGACGCTGCTTTTGGAATCGGATTCTGTGCGTGTGTTCGGCCAGCCGGCGTATCTACAGTTGCAGATCGTCCATAAGAGGATTCGGACCATCGTGATCAACTATCACCCACTCGGTGGCTTCGCCTATGTGAACCTGCGTGATGTCGTAACGCAGTACATCGAACGCCTGATGGGTCGGGGGGTAGTTACAACGGAAGAGACGCTAACGTACCATCGCTGGGAGACAGAAGACGGCACGACCGAAGTGTCACACTCCGATAAGTACACGCGAATATTCATTCGTCTCGGGAAGCCGAGAGTGTGATCTCGTATTAACGGTATATAGCTATTATCCAAGCCAAACATTTAGTGAAAATTTTAGTAACAGGTGGCGCAGGATTCATTGGCTCGCATCTCACCGATGCGTTCCTCGCCTCAGGGCATTCGGTTGTGATCTTAGATAATTTGAGTTCTGGTAAGGTTGCGAACATCAATTCGAGTGCAACGTTTGTACAAGGCGATATTCGTGATGCGAAGCTCGTGATGGAGCTGTTTCAAGAACACAAGTTCGATGTTGTCAACCATCACGCAGCGCAACTTGATGTGCGTAAGAGCGTCGCCGATCCGGTCTTCGATTGCACAACGAATGTTTTGGGTACGCTTAATCTGCTCGAAGCCGCGCGAACCGTCGGAAGTGTCAAACGCTTTATGTTTGCTTCGACCGGCGGCGCTGTGTATGGTGAGCAAGATTATTTTCCTGCCGACGAAAATCATCCGACGCGACCCATCTCTCCCTACGGCGTTACGAAGCGCACCGTCGAATTGTATCTCGACTATTACAAAGCAGTGCACGGCCTGAACTACGTGGCATTCCGTTATACAAACGTCTATGGACCTCGTCAGGATGCACATGGTGAGGCAGGTGTCGTAGCGATATTCATTAACAAACTACTCGCCGGCGAAACGTGTGTGATCAACGGGAAAGGCAAACAGACGCGGGATTATGTTTTTGTCGGTGACCTTGTTCGTGCGCATCTGTTAGCGCTTTCGGAATATAAAGGATCAGGTATCTTGAATGTTTCTACAGCGATCGAGACGAATGTGAATGAGATTTTTTCCACGCTCAACGAGGCGATTACCTCCGGAAGCGCAAAGCCTGAATATGGTCCGGCCAAAGCAGGTGAGCAGGAGCGCAGCGTCTGCAGCTACGCGCTGATCGAAAAGACACTCGGCTGGACCCCAAAAGTTGGACTTCAAGATGGCCTCGCACAAACTGTCGACTCTTTCCGAAATCAAAACGGATGATTGCTGGGCGAGTCTTCCGAATCCCGATTCGAGTGCTGCTGCTGCTATGGATTGCAGGATGCGCCTCTATTCAACCACCGCCCGGCGGACCCGAAGATAAAACGCCGCCCGCACTTTTGGAGTCAACGCCGAAGGAACGCGCAACGAACGTCTCGCGCGATGTGCGAATTCACTTTCTCTTTGCCGCACCACTCGACAAAAATACTTTTTCGCAATCTTTTTCTATCACGCCCTATATCACCGGCAAACTGAAATTCAGTTGGTCCGGCTCGGAAGAAGTGGAGGTGCGCTTGCCCGAGCTTCTGCGCGAGAATACGACGTACACGGTTTCGCTCGCGCGTGATCTGAAGTCACGCCGAGGCAATGCACTCGCGCAACCGGTGCATCTTACTTTCTCGACAGGCGCCGCGATCGATACCGGTAGATTAAATGGAGTGCTATTGCCCGCGCTGAATTCGAAGGAAGCTCTGAAGACGGCGGATATTTTTCTTTTCGCGTATGACCTTCGCGCGCACACGCTGGACACGCTTGATCTTTCGCACACGCCTCCCGATCTGATGACGCAAGCAGACGACAAAGGGGCCTTCGAATTCCTCGCTATGCGCACGAGCGGGAAGTACAGAGTGTTCGCGGTGCGAGATGCGTTTCGCAATCACGTCTATGATAAAGGCGTGGATGGCTTCGGCGTCCCAACCAGCGACCTCGTGCTCGATAGCTCGTTCGTAACCGATTTCCGTATTCGAATGGCCGCGGCAGTGGATACTGTTCCACCGCAACTACAAGATGCCGAAGTACTCGATGCTTATCACCTTCGCGCGAAATTCTCGGAAGAACTCGACACGCTTAGCATTCGCCCGAATGTATTTCAATTGCGATCCACCAAGCAGAACACGCCGATCGAATTGGTTGCCGCCTATCGCGATCATCCGGATCGACGAATAGGGCAAGTTGTGCTGCTCACGAAATCGCCACTCATCTCCGATTCGGAATACACGCTTTCGGTCTTGCGAGATAGTGTTCACGATCTCGCCGGGAATAAGCTCTGGGATTCGGCATATCAAACCACGCTTTCGGGTCGCGCACTTCGAGATACATTCCCCGCACCGAGAATCTCGGAGACATCTATCAGTGATAGTCTTCGAGATGTATCACAATCGCCGAGCATTCGACTAACCTTCAGTGATGCAGTTGCTCAGCCGATCAATGCCGAGCAAGTTACGCTCATTGATACGAGCAAAAAATCTGTGCCGATACAATTGGTATGGACTGATGATGCGCATCTCATCATTCGGCCCGTTGACTCGCTGCGGGCATTGCAGTTTTATACGCTGACGCTCCGGACAAAAGCATTTAGTAGTCCGCTACCTTCACGAGCCGTGGGACAACCGGACACGCTCATCCGCATTCGTTTTCAGACCGTCGATCCACGTGAGGAAGGCAAGGTTGCCGGAGAGGTCGGTGTTGCGGATTCTGCATGGAAGCGAAATCCGAATGCGCGCTACGTCGTGGAGTTGATCGGTAGCTCGAGTGACTATCTTCGCCGAGTGCAACTCCCCCAAGGTAGCGCCACCTATGAATTTGACCGAGTACCGATGGGCAAATATCGTGTTCGCGGCTATATCGTTGAAGGTGCGAACGGTCGGTTCGACGCTGGTTCGGTGATTCCCTACAAATTTTCAGCTCCATCCGGCGACTTCCCGACCGAGATCGATGTACGCCCGCGTTGGACTATTGATAAAGTGAATATTCTGCTGAAGTAATACGTCCAAATTGTGATTCTCAAATTTTCCAATTGAGACCTCGGACAGTTCTCCTTCGTAAATTCCGAAACTTAGTTCGTGGCATCGTCTCACCACTTGAAATTACAAAACACAGCTTACGTGGATTCTAAACCACACCTGAAGCGGGCACTCGGGCTTTATGCGACGACGGCGATAGTGATCGGCTCCGTCGTTGGCTCCGGTATCTTCTCATCGCCCTCACAGATGGCCCGAGATTTGCCGAGCGCGCCACTCTTGCTTGGCGTTTGGCTTTTTACTGGAATACTTACGCTGTTCGGTGCACTGACGCAATCCGAACTCGTTGGTCAGATGCCCAGAACCGGCGGGCTGTACGAATATTTTAGAGAGATTTATGGTGAGCAGATCGGCTTCCTATATGGCTGGGCAAATTTTACGATCGCCGGCTCAGGAGCAATAGCGGCAATCGCATTTATTTTTGCGAATTATCTCGGCGAATTTGTTGCACTTCCAAAATTAAGTCCAGCACTCGAAGCAACACCGTTGCATCTTCCGATGCTCGGTGATATTTTCCCGCTGGCTGATATGGGAGTCAAATGTGTTGCTGCGGGACTCGTGATTTTTCTCACAATTCTGAATGTGCGCGGTGTAAAAGTAGGCGCACGATTGCAGAGCATATCGACGACAACAAAGATGATCGCGATACTCGGCGTTGTTGCAATTGCATTTTTTTTGGGTGCGGGAGTCGGGCATACTTCGAACTGGTTTCATGCTGCGACCAACGGTAACAACCACGCGGGTGGGGGACTTTCCGGCAACAGCCTTTCGGGTTGGGGGTTGGTCGGTGCGATCTCGCTTGCAATGTCCGGCGCGTTTTGGGCTTATGATGGCTGGGGAAATGTCGCCTATATAGCAGGCGAGGTTAAAGAGCCTTCACGGACTATCCCGCGTGCGATCATCCTTGGTACGTTTACCTTCATATCGCTATATATGTTGGTGAATCTTGCGTACTTCTATATTCTACCGGTCGAAGCTGTCGGATCGGCAACCGGAGACCGTGTCGCATCCGTGGTTATTACACAAGTGATTGGTGGGTTCGGTGGCCTATTGATCGCGGGGCTTATAATGCTCTCGACGTTTGACACCACGAACTCGAGCATCCTAACGAACGCCCGTGTTTATTTTGCGATGGGTCAAAAGCGAGTCTTCTACGAAAAGGCCGCAGTTATTCATCCCAAATTTCAAACGCCATACGTGTCGTTGTTGCTACAAGGAGGTTGGGCGCTCGTGCTCTTATTCTCAGGGTCGTTCGGACTTATAACGGATATGTATGTATTCGTGAATTGGTTACTGTATGTTTTGATGGCTCTTGGTGTCTTTATATTACGAAGACGATTGCCGCAAGGAGAGCGACCATTCAAAGTGCCCGGCTATCCGTGGATTCCGGCGATCTTTGTTTTGTTTGCATCTGCGTTTGTAATCATTACACTTGTGACGGACGTGCAGGCCTATCGTGCAGGAGCGCCGCTGATGAAATCGGTTACCGGCCTTGTGCTCGTGCTCTCCGGTTTACCGTTCTATTATTTTTGGAAATACAAACAGGACAAAGCACTTTCGATCACATCACTCGATGAATAGAAAGTATTGTTGATGCATTCGATAGAGATGAAAACGCTATGGAACCGATAGACCTACTCGCGATCGCTGCGCATCCGGATGATGTCGAGCTGTCGTGCGCCGGCACGATGATCTCTGCAAAGAAATCGGGTAAGCGCACTGCGATCGTTGATCTGACTCGCGGCGAGCTTTCGACACGTGGCACTCTGGAATCACGTGCTCGAGAAACAGATGAAGCGACGCGCATCATGCAACTCGATGAGCGGTTCAATCTCGGAATGCCGGATGGGAATATCGAGCTTTCGCAGGAAAATCTTCGCTTACTTATCGAAGCAATTCGTACGCTTCGTCCACAAATCATGCTCACTCCACACAAACATGAGCGGCATCCTGATCACGAAGCAGCCTGTGAACTCGCACACCGTGCGGCATTCTATGCGGGCCTTGCCAAGATTGAAACGATGGATGAACTTGGCAATCCGCAGCAACCGCACCGTCCGCTCTTAGTAATGCACTACATGCAGACGTTCGTTTTCGAGCCAAGTGTGATTGTGGATGTGACAGAAGTATTTCCGGAACGGATGGCTGCGATGATGGCCTATGCCTCGCAATTTGCGAGATCGAAATTCTCGAGCGCTCGCGTTGGGACCGAACACGAAAATGCTTCGGACACTTTGCAAGCTTCCGAGCGCGAGACCTTTCTATCGCAGAAAGGCTTCAACGAGTGGATCGAAGCACGTGCGCGGTCGTATGGAATGATCATCGGCGCAGAATTCGGCGAGCCATTCTGGGCTGAACAAACGCCGGGCACGCGTGATATTTTTAGTTTAGTAACGAAGCATGTTGCATGAACATAAAGGAGCGACAAGGAACGGTTCGCCATAAAGCATACATAGTAGAGTGTGCCTTCTTGAAATAGACGAAGCCGGAGATATACCGAGCGCTCTACGAGCTAATGATTCCGTTCTCATCACCTGTCAAAATTGACATTCAGGTATAGCAGTTGAATATTAAGTGTAGGCGTCGGACGTTCATTGTTTCCGAAAGGTGGATGTACATCTGCGTGATGTTCGTACTCCTCGGTTTAGCGGCTGGTTGCCAACCTCCACCGGCGAAGATTCTTCCGGGTTGCGTGCCCGTGCCTCCACCGGAATGTAAGCCAGGAAGTTATTCCGAGACTTTGCTCGACACCACAATGCCGGGGCCCGACAAGATCTATACGCACATCACAGTGCTTCCGAAAGGTCCAAACTCCGCGACCGACGATAACGCGATTGCTTTTATGCCTGTCGGAAGCGATCTCGTCGGAGTTATTAGTTCGGATCGGGAGGGGGGCCCGCAACTTGATGGTTACTCCCAACAGCGAATGTTCACGGGCCGAATGCTTTCGACAACGGAGTTCAAACAGATCGCCGAAGTTGGAGAGTCCGCATTGCTACTGCCTGCAGGTGCGGGATCGTATTGTGCAGCAAACGGCAAGTATTATTTTACAGGTAAGGCTCCGAATACGGATCCAAATGATTTTGATCTTTATGTTGGAAAACTCTTAAAGGCCGATACGAATTGGACGCTCGCTCACGTCGAGCGTATGGTTGCGCTCTCCAAAGAGAGAACATTTGACGCGCAACCAGCGCTCTCACCCGACGGTCTCACGATCTATTTTGTAAGTGATCGGGCGTTCGGCAACGGGGGCACCGATATTTATTTTGCGACCCGCACGAATGTTCAAAGCGAGGAGTGGTCGATACCGGAAATGCTAGGTGGTGAGATTAATACAGCATGTGACGAAGTAACGCCGAGTCTCTCACAGGATGGCAACACGCTCTACTTTGCATCGAACGGACACGCGACGGTCGGCGGGTATGATCTCTTCAAATCAACTCGGAAGAAGAATGCGAGCGCACCGGCGGATGCTTGGGATGTGCCGCAGAATCTTGGGAAGCCGATCAATAGTGAGTATGATGAGATTTTTCCTGTTGCTCTGAACGACACAGCATTCTTTTATTCTTCGAATCAGCCAACGTCCATCGGTGGGCGAAATCTTTATACGATCACGCGGACTCGCACTCCGGCTCTGCATAGCGCACCGGTAACTCCTAAAATAGAACCACCAAAAGCCGACACTGCAAAGGATTCGCTCTTCGCAAGGCTTCGAGATGTGCCGGTCGAAGTGCACGGGAGAATCACAGGCGTGAAAAATGGCGTCGTCGATTCCGGCACACAGTTATTTGTGCTCGATCCCGATTCGAAAAAAGAACTTGCTCGTAAGGATGTAAACCCTTCCGGTGATTTTCTCCTTCGTTTGCATCGCGGGCAGCAGTATGATGTCGGCGCGACCAACGATCGATCGTTCTATGATTTGAGGCGAATAGATTTGCGAACTTCGACCGACACAGCGCTCAATATGAATTTCGCGCTGCCGGATACGCTGGTGCTCAGAATTAACTTTCCATTTGATGATCACACACATCCCTACGATCATGTGATTGGTGATGATGGCCAAGAGTTGCCGATGGGTTGGTCGCAATCGCTCGACCTCGTCGCGCAATCGCTAAAAACTTCACTGGCGCATCTGAAACGGGTGATGGTGATCGGGCACACAGATTCGCTCGGTACCGATGCGTACAATCAAAACCTTGGCCATCAACGCGCGACCTTTGTGGCCGAACAATTGGCTAAGCGGGGTGTGCCGTTGAAGCTTATCACCGTTCTCTCAAAGGGACGCACGATGCCCGTTGCCAGACGCTATGGCGAAACAGATGAGAACTTTCGCTTACGTTCGCGGCGTGTGGAATTTACAAAAGTATTTAAGTGACAGCTATTTTAGCGACTGTATTGACAAATGCTCGAAATTTTCGATCTCCGATGAACGAGACAAACAGTCTGAGTGTCGGCGCAAGGTTGCGCGCAACCAAACGATATTCGGGGGCGCTTGCGCTTCTCTTTGTGCTTGCCACGATGTTTACCGGTTGCATCACGCGGACCGAAGTGGATTACTATACACTTACGCTGCGTGACACTACGTATCATGAGACCGTGCGAAACACACCGGGCTCGAATGCAGATCATGGTGTCGTCTTTCCATCGACACGTGATATTAGGATCGAACGTCAAACGACGTCACTCGACTCATCGAATGAGCGTCGCTATCCGGATTTTCTTCGATTCGGAGGCATTGAAATTGCGGGTCTTGTCGGAACATCGTCGTCGTTCGGTATCGGCACAGGCGTCTTTGGTCTTTTTGCACTACTCGATTCCAATCGTATAAATGCGATAGGAAATAGTTTTTTGGGTTCGCACGATTCCACATCGAAGATATTCAAAGGATTGCTCTTCCGATTTATGCCGATGGAGTATAGACTGCGATGGTTCGATGACTCACCGAACTGGACGATCGGTACCAGTATCTTTGAGCTTTTTGCAGGCGACGAGAAAAGCTCGAGCGTGCTAACCAGTTTTTCGAATGTGTACATTCGCAAACGTTACTGGGTTCGAGATCGCATTCCATACGTGATCGTCACACCCTTCGTTGGATTCAGCCTATTGCCATCGGCATACGTTAACCTAGGTGCCGAAGCGCAACTCGGGTCGTTCGGAGGATTCAATTTGCGTGGCTATCTTGGCTATATCAACGGGTTTAACTGGGGTAGTAAGCAGACCGTGAACTTTCCCTATATTGGCCTCGGAGTTAGCGCGCTTGACTTTACGAATCGTGTCGAAGAGACGGAGCGACAATGGAAAGATTACGTTCACTCGGCAGTCGAGGTTAGTGCACTCGAGATAGGATTTTTGAATGCATTTAATGTTGCGCACAATGCCTTTGACTCATCGTTTCATCTGCCGATCACCGGCGGTTATTTTAGGCTCGCCACCGCACATTTTCCGCTCCCATTCTTAGATCATCACTTCTGGATCGGAACCTCGCTCATTAACTTGATGGCGCTCGGCTTCGCCGAATATCCGACAAGCTTCCTGCCCATTCGTATTGGCTGGAGAAAGTATTTGATCGCAGAAGATCTCTCGTTCGAACCTTCGCTTGAACTGAATTACTATCCTTCGCAATATGCTAATCTTGGATTGCGATTGCGACTCGATACCTTTAGCGGATATACATTAAGCTTGATCGGAGGTTATGCGTACGGAACAACCGGAGCGTTCTTACCGAGTATCCTCTACACGAACGGTAGCGGACTTAGTAGCACGTTTAGTACGGTCTATCTCGGGATAAGCTTCGGTGTAAAAGATTACCTGCTCAAATCCGAGGTTGTCGAAGCACAGCGCGCAACGGAGCACTAAGCTATGACATCGAGAAAGACCATGACAACCCGAGTGCCGCGTAACAACTTGCGATTCGTTGCCTTGTCGGTTTTAATCGCGAGTTCACTTGCCGGAATTGGCTGCCACCCGGACCGATTCATCATTGGAAAGGATGACCCGATACAGTGTCGCACGTTCGCGCCTGTGCGATACACCGAGCACGGTAACAACGCGATCCTGCTACACGACTCTTCGAACGTGGCAATGAGCTTTTTGGGGATGACGGAGTTCAATCTTGAAATGAATGTGCGATTGCTCAAGGGTGAAGGCTTTCGGTTTCTGATGCGGCCTGTTGTCGAAGAAGAGGTGCGTGATTCGGGATTGGTGCTTGTGCTCACGCGCTCCGGTTCGCATGTAGATTCCGCGGGTAAGCAGATAATAGATCTCTCGCATGTGCATTTGAAGCGAGACACCGCTGCGCTCTTGACGTTTTATTCGGAGAATAACTATTTACGAGTGACGCTCGGCTGCGATACGATCGTCACACGTTTTACGCCAATGAATGAATCAGACGATGTAGTTTTCGAGCCGCTCCCCAAGAGTGAGATAAGTGTTTTTGCAGTTGATTGGCAACGGTTTGATAATCGATAACGAAGCGCCTACACACAGAGTAGTCATACAATCAAAAAAAGGCTTTGCAAAACCACAGGTGTTTCGCAAAGCCTTCTTTTTTGACGATGAGTTGCTTGCTTTAAGTCATGTTCACAACAACCTTATTTCGCAACCGCATCTTTCAGGCCTTTGCCTGCCGTGAAACGTGGCACTTTACGAGCTGGAATTTTCAGTGTAGCGCCCGTCTGTGGATTTCTTCCTGTGCGGGCAGCACGCTTGGAAACCTTAAACGTCCCAAACCCAACGAGCGACACGGGGTTACCTTTCTTCAGGGATTTTTTAATCGACTCGATGAAACCGTTGAGGGCGCGATCTGCATCCGCTTTGGAGAGATCTGCGTAGGTGGCAATTGCATCGATGAGTTCAGATTTGTTCATAGACTGCGTGGAGATTATTGGTTGAACTGATTCGAACGATCACGCGTCAAGGACGAGCGATCATTCACGGCACCATCAAACCATTATCCCATTGACCAATTACATCCGATCAAGGGAAATAATGTTGAACACCTGGTAGAGCATCTTCTTCGTAACTCACTTTTTGCGAATCACAACATACATTTCGCGACGATTCAAACAGACACAATATTTGCCTGCACCAATCACATAGCCATCCGGCATAGCCTTACTCTAATCTGGCGCGAAGAAGATGATGCGAAGCTACGTTTTTCCAAAGCGAAAAGCAAGCGAAAAATGTAAATTATTGTGTTGGTGCATAACTTTTTTCGGGCAGACTTAGAGCGTCCATTGAATTGTTAGCCTCGATTCGACCTGCTTGGAGTATTCTGGTGGTGCTCCCGTGGGAGTTGTTCGAACAAACGCATACCAAAATTCACCATATAGCCGCGGCCCGGAAGTCGTGATCCTATCTAGCGATGCGTTGACAGTCGGACCAATGCGGATTTGCTGCTCTTGCTCCGTCCAATCCTGATTTACGTTGATCGCTTCTCCAATCCCAGAGCGTACAAGCACGAAAGCCCGTGCCCCCGCTTTGATTGTACAGGGTGCCTCACCGTTCGCAAACAGAAAGCCAAAAGTCAGATCGCCGGATAGCTCAATATTTCTCGAATCTCTTCGTTCGGAAAATTGTGAGGCATTGTAAAAGCCTCGCTCGAATAGTGACGTCTCTAAATGAAGTTCAATGTCGGTTCGTGTGTTCGCGGTCATATGTCCCAAATCCACGAGTGTAGAATCATGAAACTGAATTCCGCGCAAAAGATAGCTTCCGCTTGTTTCAAGTGCAGGCAGCAGATCAGCGTAATCCAAATTCGTATAGTTCGCAAATACTTCGCCACGCAATTGCTCTGCGAAGTTGCGATCTTGATATAGTGCTTGAGTCGCGAGTGCGATAGTCTGCGTCACATTATTCTGCGCACTGCGATCACTCTCCAAGTAGACGAGATGTGATCGAGAAAGACGTAGCTCGACGGCGGCTGAGAGATCTTGAGAAAACGTGTGCGAATATTGCGCTCGCATGTTCGATAGCAATTCATCGCGGTCGTCATGATTATTCAGATTTGGTGTGTCATACCGATAGATACGACTCCCGATCTCGAGGCTCAGGATGTCCCGTAAGGATGGTTGATAGGTAAATGCGAGAAGGACTTGAGTGAGTTTGGAGCCATAACTCGCCTGATTCAATGCATCAGCCAACTGATGAATTTGAGTCGGGTCAACATTTGGTAGATCGGCAGAACGCAACGATACATTCTCGTCTTTCTCTTCATATCGCATTAGTAGATTACTTGAAAAACCGGATGGGCTCAGAGACCAGCTTGATGGAACAGTAGTACTTGCAGCACCAAAAAGTAGGAGCCTACCTTCTGCGGCAATACGAAGCCCTGAAATACTGCTGGGTGCGAGCAGCGAAGATTGTCCATTCCCACTTTGTAAAAATCGTGTCAAATTTTCGGATGGTGAGGCACGCGTGACAAATCGTGGCTCGACCTCAAGCCGAAAATTGGAGCCCAGAAAATTCGGGATAATCGGATACTCCAATAGATCGGCGAATGCGATCGAGATCTCCGTGCGTTCTTGCTTCGTTTGGGCAGCGGTCGTATCAGTAGTGTAAAAATAATCGCGACGCAAAAGTCCGATGCTCGCCGAAGCATTGTTGCGTCCATCTCCTGCAATCTCTGACCGGAGCGAAACTCGGATGCTATCATTGCTATAGCGCTGTGCATGATCGGGGAAAAAACGCTCATCCACAGAAAGCGAACTTTGCAAAAGCTCTCCTTCACTCAACAGAACATCACGGGCAGTCGCTGCGCCTTGAAGGATGCTGCCAAAAGGTCGCCCGGTGGTTTGCGATTGCCTTGCGATTCCGCCAGCAGCCGATATCTCAAACAAGGTTGTTTGATTGCCGAATCGCAGACCGCCGATTCCATATCCATCGAGCACCTTGTTGATCAAGCCGATACTACGAAAGGCATTGTCACTCGAAGAGCTGATGGCATAGGATGTTCCATAGAAGCCGAGAAACGCACCGAGCGTGTTTCCATTCAGGAGCGAAACATCTCCGGTGAGTGCGCCCGTCGCTTCCGACGTTAGGCTTTGAGTCTCTTGCTGCAAGCGTGAACGTGCAACGCCAGAAAATAGTAAGGATGTGCTTCCCGCTGTCAGTGCGGCCATGTGCGCCGAATCTTCTTGGTAGCCGCGCGAATACGCTGCTGTTGCACCCCATCGATAGACGGAAAGGACGTGCTCGAATGTCAGTCCGAAGCTTGTTGGAAAATCGAACTTGGCAACATTGGCGGAATCAGGTGTCGACGACTGTAACGCTGAGCTTCGCCAAGCAGCGCTGGCCAAACTATCGGAATTAGATCCGGAGCCCTGTGCACGAAGTGTCGAGGAGCGTAAAAAAAAGACGGCGAGTAACATGCACACAAGCTGAGCTAGTGATCTTGATCGAAGACCTCTGTATCGGTGTTGAAAACACTTCATCCTGCTCGCAAACGGCGCCAAGAACCGAATTGACTCCCGGCTAAGGTCAGCAAGATAATGATTCGCGCGCAATCAGGCTTGTTCGCGAGTTTTAAAACTTCGGGGAAATAGGGGATAGGGGAAGCGAGTCGGCTTAGTTTGCCAACGAGTCTGACTGCGTTTCGGCGAGGGCTTCCACGTGTGTGAGATCAAGCAGCTTAGCAATCTCGGCAATGTGATGCGTGTCGTGATCGACAAGCATTCGGACGATCGAGCGAACTTTCAACTCGCCGAGCGTAGGGTGCACTCCAACGCGATCGAAATATTCCTTGGGTAGTGCCGAGAGCATCACCGCGGTATTCCAACGAACGCGCATCATTTTGGCGATGATCTCACCAATCGGAGCCTCTTGCCAACGATGTTCGCGAATAAGCACGTCCTCATCTATTGCTTCGAAAGTTGGGTTCTCTTCACGAATGATCCGATCTATGCGCGGACCCCAGATGAAAGCATCCGAATCGATAAGATGCCCAAGCATCTCATTGATGGACCATCCACCCATTCGAGCGGTTGTATCATGCGTGAGTAAACTCGCACGAAGGCGATCCACTTTGATAACCAATGAAGAATATAGCTTGATGAGATCTTCCACCTCTTTAGCATCCGTACTCGGAGCGAGTAGCGAATTCTTTACGAGGAAGTTGGACGAATCCAATCCTTCGGCGATCATAAAGCCGCCAACATTCTGCGTGTTAGCCGTAGAAAGATTCGTCGAGGGAGAAATGAGTACTTCTGAGTTTGCTTCTATCATAAACAGGGCACGCTAAGGCGTGTAAAACAAAAACGTACAAAGAGCTTTTCTGGGCAGCAAGACTTGGTCGCGTGGTAGGGCGTCTTTCGTCTCTGTCAAATATAGGTCATTTACTTCACAAAGTCAAGGAGATAAAGGCAAATTATCGCACCAATTAGTGAAGAAATCAAATTAATTTTGTTGTTCGAAAAAAATGAGAATCCGCGCTTCAAAATCGTACGTTGTCCGCAGTGATAGTGCTCTTCGGTGTGTGTCTCACAAACGGAGCAAGCAAACTTGCCCTGAAGGCCCGAACCGAGCAAACTGTCCGAGAGTGCACCAAGAAAACCAGCGAGTGTAATGATTTGAAGCACCGGAATTTCTTGGAGTTCGCAGAGCTCACTGTATGGAAAATGTACAGAAGCCATAATTCCGATTAGTAGCGCTCCAAGCAAGCTTGCCACAGATCCTGTCAGTGAGACACCCCCGGATGTACCTCGGATGGTAACTCGCAGAGTGGTGAGGTCGAGTGTTTTTTTGCCGAAGCGAGTGCCGATCTCCGTGGCCCAGGTATCCGCTGTAGACGTTGCGATTGCTCCGAGGAATAATAATGTGGCCTCTTCTCGAAGTCGAGGCACAGTTGCAAGCAAAAGCATTGCGAGCATCGGCACTAATCCATTGGCTGCAACTTGCTTCCAATCACGCGGCGACTTGTCGATCGCAACACCCTCATTTCCAGGCAACCGACTTAAGAGCGATGAGCTTGCGAAGAATGTGATGAGTAGAACCGCCGCAGAGAATCCACCTATCGCAAAAATTATTGTACCAACCACCGCCGAAGCGATCGCACCGCTGAGGCTAAGCGATCGCAAGCGAAACGCAATTATCGCGATGATCGACGCAGCAATCGCTCCAAGCATTACGAATCCTATTTGCATTCCGATACGCTAAAATGATTTGATAGCTCTTGCTTAACCCGATATGACGTTAAACTGTCCTCGCAATTATCAAGATCGGAACAATGCATTGCACATGTGTGTCTTTGGAATATCGATCAAACAAGAATTGCCAATCAGAACCTCATGGAAAAAGAACAAGTCCTTGCCGACAAATCAGTGCTTGCCGACAAATTAGTCGTTGAACAATCGGTCGAAACAGGAAAGCTCTATGCCTTCGGAAGTAAAACACCGAAAGTGCATGCGTCGCTTTTTTTAGCGGCTGGTGCTCGTGTGATCGGTGATGTCGAGATTGGCGAGAACGTCAGCATCTGGTTCAATGCAGTAGTGCGGGGTGATGTTGAGCGAGTGCGCATCAAAGCCAATACGAATATTCAGGATAACGCCGTAATTCACGTAACTCATTTCTCCAATCCGACGGAGATCGGCGAAGGAGTAACTGTCGGTCACGCTGCGGTGCTCCATGGTTGCACGATCGGCGACCGTTCACTGATCGGTATGAACGCAGTGGTCCTCGATCGTGCCGTGATAGGAAAGGAATGCCTGATCGCGGCGGGCTCGATGGTTCGAAGCGGTATGCGAGTCCCGGATGGAATGCTGGTTGCTGGCGTACCGGCGAAGATATTACGACCGCTCACCGAAGAAGAGCGAGCGATGGTGCTACAAGGCTCTGCCAACTACATTAAGTATGTTCAACATTTCCGCGGCGAAGTGCCTGAGATTCCATGGGATCTCGGCGAGTTCGCCCGTTGATCTGCACCTCTCCGTTCACGCAAGCGATCAGCAAAGCATCTTTTTGCAATCCCTACCGTTGAAAAACGGTGAGGAGAGCGCCTGCTTTTCTCCAAGGTATAAATGCGGCTATTCAAAAGATTTGTCATTCGAATAGAAAAGCACGCGTAACATTTGCCTATTCTGCCGTGTCAATCTGGCGGCGGGGATTGCGAATGTTGGTTTGGGATCATTTTTGAGCGATCAGGAGTACTTTCGAAAGTGGAAGAGAAGGGCAAGATTCGGAAACCGGCCAAAAAAATGGGTGATACAGCGGAGGATCGCTCCTCGCTCGATGACTCCTTAGATGAGGAGCCGAGAGCCGTAGAGGATATTCTTGCTGATGAGCCGACTGATTCGGCGCCCGTCGATAAAGAGACAGAATTGTTCAATCGTTTTCTTGCAGGTAACGATCAGGCATATCGAACTCTTTATGACGCGTTTGAACGGCCGCTTTATGCCTATTGCTGTCGATTGCTCGGCAGTGAGGCAAATGCCCAGGATGTCTTTCAGGACATTTGGATTCGAATGTATCGCTTGCGTGGTGAGCGAACAAGCGTTAGAAGGTTTTCGGGATTGCTATTTACGATCGCACGCAATCTGAGTTTGAATGCGATTCGTGATGCCAAGCAATCACACAGTGTTTCGCTTGAAGATATTCCGCCGGAGCATGAAGGCTTCATGCGAACGGCTGAATTTGATGACGCTGATCTTCGCGAGATGCTTCAGAAAGCGCTCGCGCAGCTTCCCTTCAATCAGCGGGAGGCATTTGTTCTGAGAGAGTATTCGGGTTACAACTATAATGAGATAGCTGCAATCACCGGTGCCTCGATGATCAATGTGAAGACGAGAGCGTGGAGAGCCCGAGAGCGTTTGAGAAAAGTTATTTCAGCATGGCTTGAATTGCGGATTATCGAATAGTACTTCAGCCAATAGCAGTTAAGTTAGAAGCGGTTCAGCTTTTTACAAGTCAAAGTTTATTTTGGGGATCATCGGCAGAGCCGAGAAATTATAGAGCAACAGTATGGAACATCATGAATTGATCAGCTCGTACATTGATAACGAGCTTAATCACGACCAGGAACAGGAATTTCTGATCTCGCTTGCGGCGAGTGAAGGCCTTCGCCGTTCCTTTCGCTCCGAGTTGATCATGCGGGACGTGTTACACGCAGATGAGATGCAGACGAATCCTCCTCGCCAGATGCGCGGTGCGATCTTCGCTACACTCGGACTCGCTTCCGGACTTGCCGGTGATGCGATCAAGGTTTCTTCGAACTCTTCGGTTCAGCATGCCTCGATCTTCCGTACGCTTTTTGCGACGAAGGTCAACACGTTACTCACGGCGGTTGGAGTTTCCGTTTCTGCTCTCGCAGGTTTTGCAGTGCACGATGTTATTCAACCGGTCCAGCACACGCCGGCTACGACGCAAGTCGTCCGCCAGATGGTGGAGCCCACGACAAAGTTGGTTGAGCCAACTGCGACGACAACCAACACAACACTCAGTCCGGTTACAGCAGTGAAAACCGTGAAGGCTAAGCATGTTGCTTCGTCGACTGTGAAGACAACTCCGCCAGCAGCCACAGCCGTTGGTGCGAATCCTTCAACGAGCAGTCCGGCTGATGTTAGTATGAAGCCGCCTGTGATTGATAGAGACGCAAAGTAAGAGTGTTTTCGATAAACAAACGAAGATCACGCTAACGTAATTAAGCTACATAGTTTTCAAAGTTACCTCTTCGTTGCAGGGCGCTTGGAGTTCCACGAGTGAAGCTGTCTTTTTCAGACGCACCTCGGGACAATCAAGCGCCCTCTTTATATCCCTTTCGTAAACTCGTTGGAAATATAGTGTTGCATTCATAGTTACTACATTGCGCAGAATGCAGGGCCAGACGGCGCCCTGATCCGGAAGTTAGCGCGGTGTGTTAGAGGCGCTAAATTTGGTGAGCCGTTTCGCTTCGGATTAGTGTACTACCAGTTGGACGAGATGTTGTAATCATTTGTGACGAAATTCCCACGATTCCTTACCGTTGGATCGTTTTTTTTTGCTCTCTTTCTGATCGGGTCAGTTAGCAGAGATGCTTGTGCGTTTGTATCTCAGCAGTTGCCTGTGGATTCAATCGCTTACAAAGACACGCTCATCGAAACCATGATGCGCGTGACGCACAAACCGCTCAAGGCTGGCGCGGCAGTCTCTTACGGTCCAAACTTTTTGCAACTCCAATCGCTCAATTTGCCGGCGGATCCGATTACAACCAACTGCGACTTTTTTACAACCGGGTCAGGCTCTTCCTTCGGTATCGATGTACGTACTGACATGCCACTTTGGGGGGATCTAAGTCCGTGGAGCTTTGTGCCCAGACTCGCGTTCGAGCAAATCAAGGGTGATCTGCTCTGGACGCAACAAGTCCCGACTTGGGACAGCACAAACCAGATCATTCGGAACGCAGATTTTAGGCATCGGTTATCGGCACTGATCAACGTTATCTCTTTCAAGGGCTTGATCGCGTTTGAATTCCTACACACTGCAACGCTGGAGATTGGCCCGGTGCTCGGCTACCAATTCAATCAAACGTTTGCGCGACGAACAGAAACCACGGCTCCCGGAGATCGCATCGATGGGCAGTCCAGCCGATTAGATGCCTCGGGCGATCTTGTCGGATCGAACCGATTTACGCTTGGCTTCGCGGTTTCGCTTGGCGCAGAATTTCCGATCTCAGAAAAATTGCACGCACGGCCGTATGTTGATATTTCTGCACCGATTACTCGTGTCGCGTCCTATCTGCGTGCAGAGAGCTTTCGTCTCGGGCTGGCTTTTTTGTATGACCTAACTTCCTCCGGCGAAATGTTGCCGGTCTATGAGAAACGACAAATTCCAATCGTGATCAAGCGCGACACTACGGCTGTAGTAAAGAACACAATTCCGCATTTATCTGCATCGATTCGCGCGGTTGGTGTTGAGCGCGATGGGACAGAATCGAACATTGTTACGATCTCGATTCAAGAAATAAAATCTCGCAATGCGTACCCAACGCTTAACTTGATATTCTTCGATTCAGGCTCGGCCACACTTCCGGAGCGCTACGTGCAATATCGCAATGCACAGGATGCAAGCTCACGCTATGCCGGATCCGACGAGCGCAACAATATTCCTCTCCTCGATCTGTATCATGAAACGATCAACATTATTGGTGACAGGTTAAAAAAGTATTCGAAGGCCCAGCTTACGCTCATCGGTTCAACCTCCAACAATGGTATTGAGACGGGCAATCTTGCACTCGCCAAAGCACGCGCTGATGAACTAAAAAACTATTTTGTGAAAGTGTGGAGTATTGATCCAAAAAGGATTCAAACGCAAGGAAGACTATTACCCGAACATCCAAGCCCAGTAGATTCCGTGCTCGGCCAGCAAGAAAATCGTCGTGTTGAGATGCTCGTCTCCGATGAGCGCATCACGGACCCGATCATCGTAACGAACACAGAGCATCTCGCGACACCACCAAATATTCAACTTATTCCCACTATCCATTCGAAGTACGGAATTCGGCACATCCGAGCTGCGATCATTGGAGGTGGAAGAGAATTACTCTCGCTCGATGGTGACGCACCTGCGCATAAATTATTAAACCTGAATGAGGATATTTTATCGCAATTGTCCGATAGTCTTCGATTGCTGTTGGAAGTAACCGATAGCAATGGTGAATCGGTGACGGCGACAAATTCCATTCCACTTGTGATCAATCGGATCGCACGGGATAGAACCGAAGGTTTGGATCGGTTCAGCTTGATACTTTTCGGATTCGATCGGTCGAGCATTGAAGGTAAGAACGAGCGGCTTTTGGGCAACATCGCACGAGCACTTCCGGCGTTAAATCCTGAGCGAGTAACAATCGTCGGCTATACAGACGAAATGGGCGATCCGCAGCATAATGAGCAACTTTCCCAAGAAAGAGCGAGCGAAGCGCGTATCGCGCTCGAAAATTATTTGCATGAACTGAAACTTCCGCTCCCCGGAAGCATTCTTACTGAGGGAAGAGGCGCTAAAGATAGACTATACGACAATACATTGCCGGAAGGAAGATTCTTTTCGCGAACGGTGAACATTACGATTGAGCGAGCGCTTCATTAAAGAGCGAAGTTAACCAGTTAGGAAACAGTCAGAGCAAGTGTACGCAAAGCGTCAGAGATTTGTAAGGTGGTTCATCGGTACACTCGTGTCGATGATCTTGCTCGCATTTTTTTGTACGAGCGCGTCCGCACAACTCCCGATCGCGACCATTCAACCGGATGCCGTCGCTTCCGGTATGACTATCGCGCTCGAGATCATGGCGCGAGCCTCTGACTCGGGAGCCTTCGGAAAAGACGGACTACAAGTTGCTGGTACGAGTGTAGAACTGCTTGATCCGGCCGATTCGAATCGAATTATTTTGGGACCGATCGTCACAAGTTGGAATGGAAGACTAATTCAAGTCGCTGTTATCGTCTTGCCCACTGCGCACATCGGTCCTCTGCCGTTCCGAGTTCGAACCGCAAACTCGGTGACGCTTAGTGATACGTTAAATATCGTGATTCCCTCCTCAAATATTTCCGTCTCGGGCGGTGCAATTCTTGGTGATGGAAATTTTGGTTTGCTCTCGCGACGAAATACACTAGTCGTCGATTCTATGCGATTGAGCAATGCACCTCAAGCGGGCGCCAACTTTATTTTTTCTACGATTGATCCTGACCCACAAACTCCCGGCAATACACGTTATCTGCCGGTTATCGTTTTGTCTCGCGGACCTATTCGCATCACTGATGCACAACTATCTGTGGATGCCGATACCATGAATGGTGGGCCAGGCGGTGGTGGCGGTGGGCACGGAAATTTAGGAATCGGTGGAGCTGGGTACACCGGTGGTGGAAGCGATACGCTCGGTGGTGGTGGCTCAGCGAATCTTGGCTCCGCGTCGAATCCTGTCGATTCCTTCGGAGGATCCGGGCCAACAGGAGTGCGAGGCGGTGGAAGCGAATTCGGTGACCAAGGTGGAGGAGGTGGAACAGGCTGCCCATTTGGATTGAGCGGAAGACCCGGAGCGAATGCAGACTCCTCTCGATTAGGTGGTTACGGAGGAGGATCGGGTGGAGGTGAACTCGCAGTCACACCGAATGATGTGATCTATGGAGGCGGTGGCGGAGGATTTGGCTCGGATGGTAACACGGGAGTAGGAGTTGGGAATAACGGCGGACACAAGAACGGTGGACGGTTTCTGGTGCCGTTGCAAGGTGGCTCTGGTGGCGGTGCAGGCAATGCGTTTAATGAAGCAAGCAATGCAGGAAGCGGCGGCGGAGGTGGAGGTGCACTCGCGCTTATAAGTTTTGACTCCTTGGTTTTTACTCGCAGCTCGTCCGGAACAGGTGCGACTTTTAGCGCCGCTGGCGGACGAGGCATTTCAGGCAAAGGTCCAACAGCCGGTGGTGGTGGTGGATCTGGTGGCGGAATCTACATTGCAAGTCCGCTTGGCATTTCTGATCTGCCCTTCGATGTGAATGCTACAGGTGGTACACATGGCAAAGGTGGAAATCCGAAAGGTTTGGATGGCGGAGATGGTGGTCTCGGAGTCTTTAGGATCGATGGACCGACACCAGACTCTTGCGCATTTTGCCGCGTAGAAGCAATGCGTAGCGGTGGTCTCTCACTTTCGCCGAATAAGCTACGAGTAGCTAGCCCAACGCTCGTGCTCCGAGGCTTCTCGAATGATGCGACGAATCTCACCGATTCGATTCGTATCTATTTTCGCGATCGACACTCGAATTGGCGTTTCGTCGATACGGTTCGTTTCGCAGTCGGACGTCATCTCGAATGGAAGAAGACTATACCACTCCTGCACGATTCCGTGCTCTATGTTGCCGTGCTCGAAAAAGTTTTTCAGCCAACGCGTGCCATCGCAAATTTTGAGCCCGCCTGGTTGATGTCGCACGTGTCGCTTGGGATTATACCACACCAACCTTCTCCGTTTCTTCGCACGTCGCCAGATACCTTGCGATTCGACTGCACGAAGATCGGATTTTGTGCGCAGGCTACCGCATACCTCAGAAACGAAGGCGAGCAAAAAGCCTTGATCGATTCGATTGTTATCACCCCACCTGATCGCTTCACATTGCTGTCGTCGAACAAGTTCGCCCTCGGATTCTACGAGTCCGATTCACTGCTTCTTAAATTTTGTCCGCTACTTGCAAAAAAAGATACTGCCGTGCTAACGATATACTCCAATGACAGCGCGCGTAAAATTATTCTGATCGGTTGCGGTCTTTCGAAAAAGGATAGCGTTGACATCAAGCCTTCACTACTTGATTTCGGACGAGTGCATGTGGGGGTATGTGACACGCTCACCGTCACGCTGCATTCGATCGGCCCAGACACAGCAACCATCAAAACAGGCGCGCTATTGCAAGCACCGTTCGAGTTGTTGGACAAAATAGATTCACTCGTAATGCCACCCGGAGACTCTGTTCATCTCAGAGTAAAATTTTGTCCCACGGATACCTCGACAGCGAGTGCAAGTTTTGATATCGGTGGTGACTATCCAAAGCTTCGCACTCAAGGAATCGGTGTTCGAGCTATACTCTTCACACCTGATACGATTCATTTCGGAGGCACGTGTATCGGTCGCTGCGTATCAGTCATTGATACCATTGAGAATTTCGGCAATGATACATTGCGTGTGACCTCATTCTCCAATGTCGATCCATCGGTTACGGTAGCGCCCCCACTTCCATGGATTGTTGCCCCGCATACCATCAAAGCATTGGTGTATACATTCTGCCCGAGTTCTGCAGGGTCGTATCAATCGACACGATCGCTCGTATCAAACGATACAACACGATCGATAGTGTTTGTTGGCGAATCGGAGTTATTGCAGGTGAAGGCGAGTGCGCTGCATTTTGGCGTGATATGCGCGACGGATGACAGCCTGTCAAGTCTGATACTCACGAGCGCTTCGAGCGATTCCATCACACTTGATACTCCCAGCATTGCGCTTGGCTCACGCTTCCAATTTGTAAACCAACCTGCCGGTACCAAACTCGCATCCGGTGCTTCCGTTTCATTTCCGATTCGCTTTCGTCCGAGCGTCGTTGGAAGTTTTGTCGACACGCTCTTGCTGCATCTGTCGAATAGATTTTGCGATACGACGTTGCACCTCGTGCTCGCAGGTGCAAGCACGCTTGATAGTGTCGTGCTCTTAGATTCATCGCTCGATTTTGGAATTGTGCAAGTCGATAGTTGCAGACTTGATTCAACCCTAGTCGCAAATCCGTGTGGGCCCGATGTGCGAATATGGGCCATCAAAAATTCCGGCGACTTCTCGCGTATCGAACCGACCGAAGATACGATCCTGCTTCCATCACACGGATCGGCCAAGATCATCTATAAATTCTGTCCGTCACGCAGTGGTAATATCTCAAGCATTGCGAATTTCGCCACCGAAACGGGTGACACTCTTCGACTCGCATTGAACGGTGAAGGAAATATCGTGACTCGGAATCAAAGTTCAACTCTGATTCTGTCAAGCACCGTCGGACAAGCCGGCTTCGTGCAGCCGATGCTTGTATCACTTCGAGTGGTGCCGGACACGCTAACAATCAATGCTCTTCAAGCTACGTTACACTACGACCCTTCGGTGGTTCAGCCGGTCGGTATCGGTTCAGCGGTTTCGCAAAACTCCGGCTATGCCTATCTTGGTAGCATTCCTAAACAAGGAGAGTATGCGATCTCAATTTCTGGCTCGCCACTAGTGCCTGGCGTGATCGGGGAAGTTAGTTGGATGCCGCTCGTAGCATTGCAGGACACCACTACGATTTTTGCAACGGGCATCCTTTCTCAACCGGCTTATCCGACAGCCAACTTGCCGGGTTTGTTTCAAGTGGTCGGCTGCGGCGACCTTTCGGGTCATGTTCTGATCGCAGGAAACTATGCACTCTTACCCGCACATCCAAACCCTGCGCACGATTTCGTGGAGCTTAAATGGACGATAGGTGCTGACGGACCGGTCACGATCGCAATATTTAATGGTATCGGCGAAGAAGAGGGCGAGATTCACTCATCCGATTTCTTTAAGGCAAGCACATATACCGAACGTATCTCGCTCTCGAAATACCCCAAGGGTGTCCATTTCTTCCGGATAGAGAGTTCTGGATTCCGAGCAGTTCAGGCAGTGGTGGTGGAATAAGACCTAAATCCAACAAATAGCTTGCTGATTGAAGACAATTTGATCGTTTTCAATGAGACCATAATTTATTTTAGTATCTTTACATCTCAAAATTCGTCAAATGTGGCCCATTGGGCTAAATAAAAAATTACATAAATCTTGAGACGTCAGAGTAACATTCGGGACTCTCGGCGTGTCATTCTCAGGCATAGATAGGCCATGTTCGGTAGTAAATGGCG
>JBDTCS010000304.1:0-8376 GCA_039923455.1 Kapaibacterium sp. (SeqCode)
GAACAAACTCGGTCTGAGCCATCAGCTATCGTGGTGCGAATCAAAAAAGATTGGTTGGCAAATTAACGCAAATCTCGCGAGCTAATCAAACATGTCGAGCGCTAAAGTCGTTGGCAGATTTTGATCGCGGGTTCTCCACCCTCATGAATAGATTTCCACAACTTTTAAAATGACCTGTCCTAACGAACAAGTGTCATCCAGCGACCGGTTGTGAATGTCGGAGTGGACAGTCGATAATAGTAACTACCACTTGGTAGTCTGCTTCCATCGAACTGAACTTCGCGAGCACCCGTAACTCCGTCCGCACTCATGAGCGTCGCAACAACGCGACCCATGATATCGACTACTTCCAATCGCGCGGACTCCGATCTGTTCAAATTGAAACGTATTGTCGTCATCGGATTGAATGGATTCGGATAGTTCTGCTCAAGCACGAAATCGCCCGCCCTAAGCGGCTTTGCAACCCCATTTAGCCATCCGAGGCTGCGATAGACGCCTTGACCTCTCGTAGCTGCGTAGAACATCCCATCTGGGCTCTCCGCGAACGTGGAGACGCCCAGCGTGCGGTTAAAGCTCTCCTGAGTGAGCCCCTTACTCACGTCTTGCCAAGTGCCGCCATCATTTGTCGATCGGAAAGCTCCGGTGTCAGTCGCACAAAGCACATTCCCCTTGCTGTCAACCATCGCATCGTATATGATTTGAGTTGGGTTGGTTGAAACCGGGAATTGCTGGGTCCAAGTTTTGCCTGTATCGATAGATCGAAAAAGCCCTTGTGAGACGCGGTACAAAGTACCTGTCGGACCAGCGGCCCGCAATCCTGCGCCAAAGCCGATTGGCTTCCAAGTTGCACCGGCGTTATTCGAGCGATAGATTACTCCGGTATTTTGCGAGGCAAGAATTTCGTCATTCGGTCCGATGATGACGGCATCCATAAAAACTGTCCCCGGATCGCCGCTGACTTTATTCCAGTGCGCGCCATGATCGTTGGAAATATCAAGCCCATGTTCCGTTGCAGCAAAAATTGCACCCGATCGTGAATGTGCGAGCCCACGCACAAGATTTGTCGGAGTGCCTTTGGCCGAATCAACATATTTCCACGTATCACCATTGTTACTCGTGAATAGAATACCGGCTTGCGTACCGATATAGACATTGTCGAGTTCGTCGATTGTTATCGGATCGTTCGCGAAGTTCTGCCCGAGTTCAAGATCGAACTTCGTCCACGTGTCCCCTTTATTTGTTGTACGAAAGACGAGCATTTCTGTCAGCGCAAATACATCTGACTTGGAATTCACCGCGAGCCCAACCACCTGGAATGCTTTCAGTCCACTGTTACTTAAGCGCCAAGTCGCCCCATCCGTTGTCGAGCGATACACGCCACTAAAATCGGTACCGAGATAAATATTCCCACTGGTATCTGTCGCGGCCGGGAAAAAGTCTCCGCCTTGAATTGTGGTGTCGATCAACTCCCAATGCGCACCTTCATCTTTTGAACGATAGAGCGAACCCTCACCGGTTCGAGCGAACATGTGATCGTTGGCTCGGCAAAGCAAGAAAGTCCGAAACCCAATATTGTTCGGTGCCTGCTCCACCGACTGCCACGAAGCGCCGTCATCAACTGATCGCATAATCGAACCCAGTGCATCGCATATCACGATCTCTCCATTCAAACCAACTCCGATTCCCGTAGCTTCATCGGCGTGCGCATACGAACTAAGTTCACTCCAGCTCGCAGCATCATCCTTACTGCGAAAAATGTGACCGCCCTTCGTGATCGCGAAAACCCAACCATTCCGATCCACACACATCACCATCACCGTGCTATCTCTTAGCTGTGGACTCGTCTCGATCCAAAAGTGACCATTCGAATTGGACGACACAACTCCCTTTCGCGGAACAGCGACAAAAAGATTACCCGTTCGATTAATCACGAACGATGTGATCTCACCACCATAGTGTAGGGAATCTAGGTGTACCCATTCATACGTTACGTCATTCGGTTGATACCGATACATGCCGTTCGTGAATGTGAGTGCGTAGATGTATGAGGCACTACTCTCAAGAAATTTAATGTGCGCCGAACCGATTCGATTGTTGATCGGCCGCCAGCTATCACCGTGATCATCGCTCAGAAAAACGCCGCCTGCCGCCGTTCCGGCAAGCACACGATCGAGCGAATCGACTGTCATCCCTCCGATCAATCCACCTTCGGGTCCACTCGTCTGTTCCCAAAACGGTGATTGTGCTTCAACCGGACGTAAAGGCACGCTCACCAATATGGCGAGAGCACAAATACATTTTGCAAGTGTAAACTTTTTGATGATCATCGGGACTGATTGCGTGATTCAACTAACGAAGAGAGAACTCTCGAAGTTGAAGAAAGAATGCAATCGAAGTACACAGCAAGAATCTAGTGACGGTATTGCAAGCCGATTCGTGCCCCAAACGTGGTCAGGTGCCAGTTGAGATCTTTAACCGCATCAAAGAGCGGCAGATTCATGTACGCACCAACAAGCAACGAGACTTTTTGATTGAGCTTGAATTGGAAACCGGGAGAGAGCTCAAGCGCAACATGAAACGAAGTTGGGTTCGGGAAAGCACCTTGAGCCAACGTGTGTGTACGCTCACCCCCACTTCGACCGGATGTATACTCGAGCGATGCCGGAAAAAGTATCTCGCTCGTTTCAATGTACGAGCTATGTACAAGAAAACCTGTCGCAAGACCAAAATAGGTGTAGACTTTTTCCGGAACAAAATAATAATAGAAACCACCATTCAGCGTCACATAACTAAACGATGCCTCTGTTGTGAATTGTTCGACCACCTTAGAACGACGTGCGCCGAGTGTATCGCCATAGAGAATGGAATCAACGGCGAACGCGGTGTTCTGTGCAAGCGCAGCTCCCGTGATATTCGAAAATCCGATACCACCGGCGAGTGTGATCTCCTTATTGAATGGATAAATGAACAAACCTGTAAAGCCACCACTCAGTCGCGTGCTAAAATCATTATACGTACCGCAGCCCGCAAGATAGGATGGCTTCTCAAAGGTTACATCTGAAACCGTGTAGGATGGCGTCGCAACGAATTGGACCGTCCAACTTCTGCACGATGGACAAATATTGTCGCGGCCTTCGGATATCTGATACGTCCAACGATTACCATCTTTCGTGCGACAGATCACCCAATACGATTCATTGCGCGCTCCATCCACGAGCTTCACACTCATGAATCCACAAGCGCTTGTATCGCGAATCCGAAACGTTAGCGGTACTTGTGGTGTACCGACATCAAAGCGAGGCACGAGTACTGGTGTGCGAAAATTTGAACTGTCAATTATCGTGATGCTCGCAAGTCCGGCATCGAACAATCTGTCATCTCGCGCAATGAGAGCAAGCGCAAGATTGCCATCATCTTTTAGCAATTCAAGCGTCGGACGCAGTGTATCGGCAAGCAGCGGGACGGTTTGCACGAGCTGTCCGCCATCGTTACCATAGGAATCGTAGTTATCACCACCAGCTCCAAAACCGTAGGAGTAAAGTCCGAATGGCTTATCGCAAGCGACCGTGTGCGAGCCATAACCGATTTCGTACTGCGCGATCGCAAACTTCGTGATACCGATGGTATGATACTTATTTTCCGGAATGCGAAGTCCATCGACTTTGAGCGACGATATCGCATCCGTCGGGACGACCACGTTGATATAGTGATGCCACTCTCCTTTGATCGGCGTCACGAATCGATAGTACGGAAGGAACTGCTCGGTGGGAGTGATCAGCATCATGAAGGGATCACCAACTTGAATGCTATCGGCAGTAGATCCTTGTGCATACTCCGCAACGAGCACGGGCTTCGTTGCAGTGATGAATGCATTATCAACTGCATGATTATTCTCGTAGAACTCACCCGCCAATAGATTTGCTACACGAGCATTGTTAACGAATACTTGTGTATTGTTCTCACTCGCGACTATACGCAACGCATACTCCGTTTTATCTTGTAAGCGTCCGACATAGAACTGTCTACCCCAACTCGGAATCGGTGGCTCCATCTCGAGCAACTGATCGCAAAAACTAACATCGGCGGGAATTTGCGCGCAACTATGCCCAACAAAAAACGATACTGGTTTGCTCGAAGTAAAGAGCGAACCCGTCAGATCGCTACGACGATTCGTTTGCGATGAACCTTGAAGCTGATAGACATCGCCTTTTTGCAACTCAACCGTATACGTATCGCCGGCTTTGTGACCACCACGTGTATCGGCGGTAAGCGAGATAACAAGCGAGGTATGATCTTCCGTCGCAACGACTTCGCACTGTGAGACGAATGCATTGTCCGTATTGAGCGGTGGATAATATCCAACAGCGCGATATGTTGTACCGAGCACATTCACAGGAAATGCGAGATACGTATCTGTACTTTTTTGACGTGTCGAAAGTCCGAAGACGGCGACATCATTATCTGTCACACAATGAACGCCAAGCTTCTGCACCTGATCGCTGCCGAAAACTTGCACGACCGAATCAATATCGACCGGCAAAATATCGCCGGCACGAAACGAAAAATCTTTTCGAAAGCCAATACCCGGCACCGTAACCGAGCCCTTGGTATCGCGATCACCTGTGACAAAAAGCTTGAGCGTTAGTGTGCTCGCCTGTTCTGAGCGAGCGTTCTGCGGAAAGCAAACCCAAAACTCTCGCCCTCTCGAATCACCAATCGTTCTGCGTGCCGGTTGATCGCCTTGTGCCTGTGCTATAATGGGAACAAGCACTATCAAAAGCAGGCCAAGCACAAACACTCGCATAGATGTGCGAGCAAAAGCAATGAGCAAAATTAAACTTGTGTGGTTCGAACGTGACGAGTACAACGTGCTGGGCTATGCGTTAATGATGGCTCAGAAAAAAGACTAATGAAGAATCAGAAAGCGCGACTCGTCGATCTGGTTGACAGCGCCTGCCGAAGTATAGGAGGTCAGCCGAATAAAATACATTCCGGAAGCAAGCCCACGCGTCGAGAGCCCGAATGAGTGCAATCCATTGGCTGTAAATGTGCGAGGCTGCGTTTCGACCGGCGTCACCAGCCGATCAAGCACATCGACAACCCGAATCGATATTTCCTCAGGATTGTGATTGTAGTATTGCACCAGCACCGTCTCCCCGCTTTTCGCTGGAGATGGAAACGCTTGGATTAGATACGAATCCCTTCTTGGGCGTACCGTACCACCGCAGATCGAATCCTGCGAAGTCTGTGTCGAGGCCTGTGCAAGTACGTCACCGACCCAGACCATCGTAAGCATCAGACTAAGCATGAGAAAGCTGATACAGAAAAAAACGGTCCTTTTCACGCGTGTATTGAGCAAATCGTAAATTTTCGGAATCCATCATCGAACAGTTTTGGGCGGGTCAAAGTGTCCGAAAAGTAGGGTAAGAATTTGGTCTTGCGATCGTCCTCCGGTCTCCGCGATCCGGTGCCTATGCCATTTGGATTGGCGAAGGAGGCTCAATCGTGAAAAACGTAACTACTCTCGACATACCCCATCTCTACAAACTGGTTGCATCAAAGTTCACACAAAAAGAAGCCCCGCCGTTTCCGGCGAGGCTTCGTGAATTCGGAGAAAGCGCTCTTACTTCGACAAAACCATCTGACGCGTCAGAACCGTGTTGCCTGCGCTGAGCTGATAGTAATAAACGCCACTCGAAAGATCGCTTGCGTTCACAACTGTCGTGTGCTGACCTGCCGACATTTGCTCGTTGAGCACTGTGCGCAGAATTTTGCCCGTGATGTCGATGATGTCCATCTTTACGTTACCGGATTTCGCCAAAACGAATCGGATTTCGGTTGTTGGGTTGAACGGATTCGGATAGTTCTGCGACAAACTGTAACCGTTTGCTTCCGTAACACGAGCAACGCCCGCACCACTGATCGCGAAACCGGAGACCGTCACATTTGCAGCCGGAATCGAAACTCCGATCGCGGATGGGAATGATAACGTTGCGGTCTTCATGCCTGCGCTCGTGGGTGTGAACTTCACTACCAATGTTCCAGACGCACCGGCAGGAATGTTAACGCCACCGCTCACATAAGTGAACTGTGGATCAGAGAATGTCGGCATGCCTGGGTTCCAGTCGCACTCGCCAGTGTTCTTGACTATCACATTGAAGTTGCTCGAAGCACTCACGTGTGTCGAATCCGCAACTCCGGTGCCTGCTGCTGTTGCAGCTTGACCTGTTCCGGTGAGTGTCACGGTTTCGACAATACCATTTGCACCAGTGATCGTAAGCGTCACGTTAGACGGCGTGCGATCCATTGGCGTAAATGTGATCGGGAATTTTGCCTGACCTGCGCCAGCAACGACCGGTGAAGTTGGTGAGCCCACGATCGCATATCCTGTGGCGTTAGCTGGGAGCGCTGCGGTGTATGCGGTGCGAATGTCACCACAATTTGTTAGCGTTACCCATGTCGTATCGGTTGTGCCCACGCATGTCTTGCTCGAAAAAGCGGTCGTCGGAGTTGCTGAAGCGCAAACCAACTGTCCGTAAATATCAAGCGACAAATTCAGAGTGAGCGTCTTGCCACTCGTTGTTGTCATGAGACTAAGGAATGCATTACGATCGCCTCGAAGCGCAGGCGTTCCACAAAGTGTAAACACTTCGAACTGCCCGGGACGAACCGTGAGTGGAAAGGTAACGCCGGAAAGTGCAAACTCCGAACCATTCGTACCGGTGATCGTCGCGGATGTGATTGTCACATCAGCGGCACCGGTGTTGTAGAATGTGTCCGTCTTGCATAGCGTCACTCCAACGATCGAAGAGTCAATAATACCTGTACCACCAACAGCAAGCGTACCGTATGGTACACCTTGACCAAGAATGTTGACGTAGAACGAACTTGTGTCACGGCTTGGAACGTCGAATGTCTTCGGGATCGTAGTCGTGATTCCGAGACGAGCAAAGCGTGAGCCACTGCGAATCGGATTGAAGCAGATCGTGATGATCTTGAACTTGTCCGGAGCAATGATGGTGTCATCGCCGATCAAACCGGTCATCGTGAAGTCCGCATCGCGACCCGTGAAGAAATTGTGCGTGATAAACACCGTGTCAGAACCTGAGTTATAGAGCGTCACATCTTTGCAAGATTGCTGACCAATACCAACCGAATCAAAGTTCAGCGGTGAAGGCGTCACAACTAACCGCGCTAATGTTCCGGTGCCGAAGAGTCCGATCGTGTCGGATGGATTGTTGGTAGCATTGCTGCTGATGACCAACTTAGCTGGGCGGCTGCCTTCGATCGTCGGCATGTACATCACTGAGATCGTATCCCAGGTACCTGCAGGTATCGGTGCACTTGGTACACGAGTAACGACATACTGATTCGCGTACTGACCAATCGTAGTAACGCTATTGATGGTCAACGGACCTGCGCCAGAACTCATCACGCCGAATGACTGTGTCAGCGAACCACCGAGTCGTGTGCGAGTCTTTAAAAAGAGCGAAGTTGTTGGCACCGTGATACCGGGAGCGATACCGCTACCCGTTAGCGCGACTGTCTGCGTGCCGCTATCTCTGCCGTTTGAAACAATCGTCAGTGTTGCCGAGCGTGCACCATTTGCGATAGGACTAAAGCGAACACATACGGTAGACGTCTGGCCGGGTGTCATGTTCGCTTGCGTACCACCACTTACGATACTATAATCAGCATTTCCACTGATCGAGATCGAAGAAAAACTGAGAGGCGTTGCACCCGCAACGTTCGGGCCAACATCCTTCAGCGTAACACATTGTGTCGACGAGCCACCGGTCGCGAGCGATCCAAAATTGACCGTCTTTGGCGTTACCGAAAGTTCTGCCGGCGGAGCTGGAACAACCCATAAGAGGGCGTTCACCATCATCTTTGCCCCATCTGTGTTCGCATGCCAATAATTTACCTTTGTCGGTACATCGTCCGAAGGAAGAAAGAAATTCAGATCGACGATTCTTGCCTTTTTCGCGCCGACATTTTCTTTTGCTACAACAAGCGGTGATCCATCGCTCCAACTCGCAACCAAGTAAGCACCCGGCTGATAGGTAGTAGCATCCGAATGGAAACTGCCCGAGCCGCCATCAAACGATGAGACGCCGCTCATGATCGGATGAAGCGGAAGTGCTATGGTGCCAAGATAGAGTTCGGTACCCGAGATCGCATTTCCTGGAACGAGCGCCTGATAGGTCGCGGATGTATAGAGCCCGCGATAATCATTGATGATCGAGAAGACGCCATTGACCACGCCGCCACCGCCTTCAATGTATTGCGCGACAACATCACCGACGCCGGTCAGCGGACCGTAGTTCGTGAAGGTGATGATAGCATCGTAAGCTTGAAGTTGGCTGAGTGTTGGCA
>JBDTCS010000305.1:0-3282 GCA_039923455.1 Kapaibacterium sp. (SeqCode)
AGCAGCAATCTGATTACGCTTACGCCGATCTTGCCATCCGGACGTGGTGGCAGGCGCTCGCCTCTCAGCCGAAGACGATGTTGCGTGAGCGCATGGTCTTGATGTGGTCCAATCACTTTGTTGTCGAAGCGCAGAAGGTATATTACCCTCAGATGCTCTTCAACTATCTCGATTATTTCCGTCAGCATCCGTGGGGTAATTTCAAGCAGATGGTAAAAGACATTACCATCATGCCTGCAATGCTGATCTATCTTGATGGCATTTATAGCTACGGCTCTCGTCCGAACGAGAATTATGCTCGTGAGCTGATGGAGTTGTTCACGCTTGGTGTGACCGACAAAGCGGGTAACCCGAACTATACTGAGGCAGATATTCAAGAGATCGCAAAAGCACTCACTGGTTGGACGATTGATTATCCAGCATCTGCTCCGAACGTTATGCCGGCGAAATATGACATTACCCGTCATGACTCGCGTCTCAAATCACCATTCGGTGCAACCAAGAAAAATTACGGCCTCGCTTCGAGCGGTGTTGTGCAGGATGACGTGATTGATCTTCTGTTTGATCAAAAAGGAGATGCACTCGCATGGTATATCTGTAGCAAGCTCTATCAGAATTTCGTCTATCATGATGTGACAGGCGGCGTGGAGCAGGGGATCATCACACAGATGGCGCAAACGTTTAAGAACAGCAATTGGGAATTGAAACCTGTGCTCGCACAGCTTCTCAAGAGCGAGCACTTCTTCGATGAAGCGAATATCGGTGCAAGCATCAAGGGGCCGATTGATTATATGACAATGATGATGCGCTCGCTCGATCAGCCGATCAACGCGCTTCAGGCCGGTACGCTTTACTATTATGGTGTTGCAGGTGGTCAGTCATTGCTCGATCCACCGAACGTGAAGGGCTGGCCCGGCTATCGCAGCTGGATTAGTACGACCACTTTGCCGGGTCGCAATAATTATTTTGCAGGACCGCTAATCAATAGCAGCATCACAGGAAGTGGAGGCGATGGGTACGGGAATCTGTATACAGGGTTCAACATCACAGACGCAATGCTCACGACATGGGCGAAACAGTTTAGCAACTACGGTGGGAAGTTCGCAGATTTTCTGAATGAGATTGCGCAATTCCTTTGCGCGACGATTCCTTCACAGAAAGCGCTAAACGAACGCGTAATCGGAAAACTGCCAACGAACTACTATGAGTGGCCGACGCTCAGCGATTCGGATAAGATTCCATCGCTTCGGACGATTGTCGGACAGATCATGCTACTCGGCGAATATCAATTAAGTTAAACCATTCCACACAGATTAAAGGATAGAAGTACTATGAAACGTCGTGATCTTCTAAAAGCTTTACCGATCGGCGCCGCATTCGCAGGCATTCCGTTCTCCGTGGGTGGTTTCTCTGGTCGTGCGTTTGGCAAGAGTCCGCTGCTCAGTGGATTGCTCAACGCGCAAAGCGCCGATGGGAAAGTACTCGTAATCATCAATCTTGCTGGTGGTAATGATGGTCTTAATACCATCATCCCGTATCATGATCCACTCTATATCAGCAATCGCCAAAAGATCGGGTTCACAACACCGGGCGAGACTGCGATGCTCGATGGCTTTAAACTTCGAGATACCGGACTTGCGATCAATCCGAATATGGATACCTCTGCAACCAGCGGTAATGCTGCGATGCTGAAGCTATTCAACGCCGGAAAACTTGCGGTCGTGCAGAACGTAGGCTACTCCAATCCAAGTCTCTCGCATTTTCGCTCGACGGATATTTGGAATACCTCGAGCGATTCGAGTGTGATCCTGAGTACCGGTTGGGCAGGAAGATTTTTGGAAACCGTCGACACGAATTATCCGGCCGATGTAAAGCCGGGTGATGATCCGCTTGCAATTCAGATCGGGCCTGCGCTCAATCCGGTTTTTCAAGGCTCACGAATCGGAATGGGACTCTCGGTCGTAGATCCGAGTACGTATAGCGCAGCAGCTGCCTACAATGATGATCCTGTTCCGCAAACGAATGCCGGTGCCGAACTTGATTATGTGCGCAGCATTCTTATTCAGTCTGATATTTATGGCAGCCGATTCAAAAGCTTGTTCCCATCCAAGCCTGCGAATAAGTATCCAACAGCGAATCCGCTTGCACAACAGTTGCAGAAAGTGGCTTGGTGTATCTCTCGCGGTATGACGACGAAAGTATATTTCGTGAACATGGGCGGATTTGATACGCATGTGCAACAGAATTCGAAGAACGCCACAGCAGGTCAGGGGTTATTGCTGAATTATCTTGCCGAAGCAATCTCTGTTTTCCAAAAGGATCTAGAGACGCTTAAGATAGACGACAAAGTTGTGGGCATGACCTACTCTGAGTTCGGACGTAGGGTCAACGATAACGATAGCTTCGGCACCGATCACGGTACGTGCGCGCCACAATTCCTATTCGGTACACCGATCGCCGGCGAGGTGTATGGTGACAATCCGGACCTGAGTAACCTTGACTCGAATGCCGATCTTATTTGGAAGCACGACTTCCGTCAGCTGTATGCTTCGGTGCTTGCAGATTGGTTTGGTCTGGATAAAAACGTGCGCAAGGGAATTCTGAATGATACTTCGACGAACGAGCGCTTCTTGTTCGATTTCAAAGTCAATGGTTCGGGCAAATCACAATCCCTGTTTAAGAATCCCGCTCGTCCGAGCGGTGTCTCAGCGAGTGGTGCTGCAGTAGCGAACTTCCAACTGGAGCAGAATTATCCGAATCCATTTGGGCCTTCGTCGCTCGGCCAAGCAACGCAGATTCGGTTTAGTCTGGCGCAGACATCGAGTGTTACGCTGGAAGTATTCGATTCGAGAGGCGCATTAGTAGCATCGCTTCTAAATACCCGACTCGGTCGGGGTGCCCACGAAACTATTTTTTCCGGTAAGGGATTAAATAGCGGAACTTACTACTATCGACTTGGTGTAGATAATAGTGTGGTTACAAAGACGATGACACTGATAAAGTAAGTGTTATATTTGAGACCCAACAAAGTGTTAGTTGGTGAGTGGTAGGGGGCGTACGGTGAAAGGCGCGTTCATTGCTCTCATTGACAGACGTCTTCCTCCGGTAGCTTGCTACCGGAGGATTTTTTTTGCTCCTGTCCAAAAAAAAAAATGCACTCTGACTAAAATTTCATTTGGATTCTGCGCGAGTCTGTTGTATTTTCGTGACCAGATAGTTCAAAGTGTTAGTTGGTGATTGCGGGGGGCGTACAGTGAAAGGCGCGTTTCTTGTATTCATCGA
>JBDTCS010000306.1:0-4947 GCA_039923455.1 Kapaibacterium sp. (SeqCode)
GCCTAAGCGAAACCGAACGAGCCTCACGTTCCTTCTCGCCGACTACAAGCATGATCGGGACCTTCATCAATTCATGATCGCGAATGCGCGCGTTGATTTTGTCATTGCTCGCATCCATCACGACTCGGACGTCCAGATCCATGAGTGTCTTGCGAATCTCTTCGGCGTAGGCTTCCTGCGCAGAGGTGATCGGCATAACGACGACTTGCACCGGTGCAAGCCACACAGGGAAATTTCCTGCGTAGTGCTCGATGAGTAAACTGATAAATCGCTCGAACGATCCGAACGGTGCGCGATGGATTACGACGGGGCGATGTTTTTGTCCGTCGGCTCCGATATACTCGAGATTAAAACGCTCGGGCATTACGTAATCTACCTGGACAGTACCAAGCTGCCAACTACGTCCGAGTGCATCACGCAAAAGAAAGTCGATCTTCGGTCCGTAAAATGCTGCTTCACCGATTCCAATTTCGTAATTCAAATGCATTGCATCTGCGGCAGCTTTGACATCGGCTTCTGCTTGATCCCATTGCGCTTTATCGCCACCGAACTTTGCAGGATTTGCATCGTCACGGAAAGAAAGTCGGATGCGAAAATCTTCGAAGCCCAAAACTTTCGAAACGTGTTTCGTGAGCGCGATCACTTCACACAACTCATCCTTCAACTGTTCGGGAGCAACAAAAATGTGTGCATCATCCTGTGTAAAACCGCGTACGCGACTCAATCCATTGAGCTCACCCGATTGCTCGTAACGATACACGGTGCCAAACTCCGCGAGGCGAACCGGAAGATCGCGATACGAATGCGGCTTCGAATTGTAAATAGTAAAATGATGCGGGCAATTCATCGGCTTGAGGAGATATTCCTCATCGTCCACTTTTATGGGAGTGAACTGACTATCCTTGTAATACGGATAGTGACCGCTCGTCTTATAGAGTTCAATGTTGCCAATATGCGGAGTCACGACTTGATCGTAGCCACCTTTGCGCTGCACCTTACGTAAAAAACTTTCGAGTGCAAATCTTAACACGGCACCGTTCGGCAACCAGACAGGAAGTCCGCCACCGATCTTTGGGCTGAGTAGAAAGAGCTCAAGCTCTTTGCCGAGTTTGCGATGATCGCGCTTCTCGGCTTCTTCACGATTCTTGAGATACTCGTCAAGTTCTTTCTTGGTTGGAAAGCTCACACCATAGAGGCGAGTCAGCATCGGACGAGTAACATCCCCACGCCAGTATGCTCCGGCGATCGACATGAGCTTAGAGAACTTGATCTTGCCGGTCGAGGGAATGTGAGTACCACGACACAGATCTGTGAATTCGCCTTGATTATAAAAAGTGATCGGCTGACCGCGCAAACCTTCGAGCAATTCTAACTTCAGCCAATCGCCTTTTGCTTTGAAATATTCGACGGCATCTTCGTAATCTTTTTCAATGCGAGTATACGGAACGTCGCGTTGCGAAAGCTGAGCCATCTTCGCGTCGATCTTTTCGAGATCATCCGGAGTGAGCTTCACGCCTTCGGGCAACTGCATATCATAATACCAACCTGTCTCGATCGGCGGACCGATTCCGAAACGAGTGCCGGGATAGAGTGCTTCGACGGCTTCGGCCATTAAGTGCGCACTCGAATGCCAGAAGATCGACTTACCTTCATCGTCGCGCCACTGCACGATGCGAACCGGTGCATCGAACATGATCGGAGTTGCGAGATCGTACGGCTGATTGTTAACAAAAATACCGAACGCTGCTTGCGCAAGTCTTGGAGAGATCACCTCCGCAATTTGCATTCCTGTTACACCACGAGCGTATTGCTTCACGGTGCCGTCCGGCAGAGTGATATTGATCGGATCCGTGATCGGAGCGCTGATTACATTTGCCTCGGCGTCCCCTACAATTGGTGCGCTCTCGGCTTCATTACCTGGTACCATGTTCGTTCTATGGTTAATTGTTCAAAAACCGCGCACGATACTAATGTGCGCGGGAAATGTGTCAACGTCAAGTTTAATCGGAAGGCTCCCTGACTGGCTATATTAAGAAGGAATTAGTACTTCTGTACCGATTCAATTAGGCTCCGTGTCCCTTAGTTCAGACAAAACGGTTGTAAGTTTGTAGCACTGATCATCTTTTAATTAATTCGTATGAAACGTTCAAGTTTGTCCATCGCAGTTTTGTTCGTGAGCATATTCTTTGGTTCGCAGACTTTGGAGGCACAGAGTATTAACGTGCATTTTGTTGTCTCTCCTGAACTCGATACATTTCCGATCAGTCCGTTTATTTATGGAGCGAACGCACAAGGTGATGATTCAACTGCGGGAATAACTGCACAACGCGGCGGTGGAAATCGCTGGACCGGATATAATTGGGAGACAAATGCTTCGAATGCCGGCACCGATTATCTCAATGAGAGTGACGATTACATGACCTACACGCTGCCTTCCAACAGTCAGCATTTAGCTGCGGTTGTGCCGTGGCTTTTTCATAAAGAGGCTAAGCGTATCGGAGCGTATTCTGTAGTTACACTCCCGCTTGCCGGATATGTCGCGGCTGATATTAGTGGTGTTGTGACGGCAGCGCAAGTTGCTCCGTCCACTCGCTGGCGTCAAGTACGCTATGCAAAGGGCGCTCCATTCAAACTTGCGCCGGATAGTACGGATGGTTTTGTGTACGTCGATGAAGAAGTTAATTTTTTGACACAGTCACTCGGCATGTCGGACACTGGTGGTATTCGTGGTTACAATTGTGACAACGAACCTGCACTTTGGCCAAGTACACATCCGCGGATTCATCCAACAGCAACTACGTGCGCAGAAGTGATTACGAAAGATAGCGCACTTGCATTGGCTGTGAAGGCCGTCGATCCGCATGCGGAAATATTTGGACCTGTGTCGTATGGTTTTGCGGAGTATCTCAACAATCAAGCTGCACCCGATTGGGCGAATTACTCGAAGTATGGTCGTTGGATCGATGCCTATCTTGTGAAGATGAAACAAGCCGAGACTGCGAGTGGCAAGCGATTGCTCGATGTGCTGGATCTGCATTGGTATCCGGAGGCGCAAGGCAAATCATCCACGGGACAACTGACACGCATAACAGGAAGTGACGTGAAAGACGAAGGCATCGCCCGAGCACGTATGGATGCACCGCGATCACTTTGGGATTCGAGCTACACAGAGAACAGTTGGATCGGACAATATTATAGTCCTGTCGCGTTGCTACCATGGCTCAATGCTTCTATCGCAAAAAATTATCCCGGGACGAAGCTCTCCTTCACGGAGTATGATTACGGTGGCGAGCATCAGATCTCGGGTGCGATCGCAACAGCAGATGTCCTTGGTATCTTCGGAAGATATCATGTCTACATGTCGAATCATTGGGGGACGATTGATAATTTTCTCGCAAGCGGATTTCGTATCTTTCGCAACTATGACGGGAAATATTCAGCCTTCGGAAATATTTCTGTGACCGCTACCACAGACAAGATTGACTCGACCTCGATCTACGCAGCTCGCAGAACCGCCGATCCGAATACGCTCGATATCGTTGCGATCAACAAAAGCAGTGTGGCAACAGTGTACGCGGACATTCGTGTTGCTTCGGCAAATAGTTACACGAATGCTCGTGCATTCATGTTGCAATCCGATACGACGCTCATCAAAGAATCTGCACCTCTTGCTTCGATTAGTAATAACGAATTTAGCTACACACTTCCGCCGCTAAGCGTAACGCATTTCGTGCTTGCGCGCTCTGCCGCAGGAGTTTCAGCATCTGGCGAAGTTGCGAGCTGGTCCATCCGATCCGCCGTTGCATCCGCAAATCGCATTACGATACATTTCGATGGCACGCTTTTATCTCAACCAGAGATTCTCGTGCAGGATGTCTTAGGGAGAACACTACTCACAAGCACCATCCAGAATCCCATCACGACGAATGGCTCTATCACTCTTTCAGCGAATCACCTCCCCAGCGGTGCATTATTCATCAGTGTCCGCACCAGAGCGCAGACTGCACGCTACAAGCTTGTTGTGGGTAGTGATTAAGAAATTAAAAACTTCGCTCAGCGTGTGATGTGAAATAACTTTGAGCGCGTACTGATCGGCGTAGTAATACGCAGACAATATGTGCCCGAGCGCAAACTTGAGACATCCAACGACATTTTATTTACGCGACTTGCAGTAGTTGCTGTTGTGCGTAAAAAACCGAGAACATCATAAATCTGGAGTTGCGCATCGGACGTCAGTTGATCGCTCGTGATGGAGAGCTCATTATTGGCAGGGTCGATGCTCAGTTCAATCGGTGCGAGTCCCTTCGATCGCATTTGCCTTTGTAGCAACGCGTCACCGCACAGTGGCGTGAAACAAATCTGCGCAGAGTCTACTTCGACGGCGAGCACACAATTCGCATTCCCGTTTGGAAATGGACGAATGGATCGAATGTGCAGCTCGGTACAATTCGTATCTGTGACGAACGAACGGAATCTCAGATTCACGACCGGCATAGCGGTCGAAGTTTTAAATGTCCCAGGCAAAAAAAGCGTTGCACCGGAAGCGGTGTGTTGTAGATCGAACGGAGATCCGGAATTCGAGAGCGTGCCTTGCAAATTTGGATCGATCATCGTGAGTAGGTCCGTATTGTATTCAAAATCGAAGGTGATTCCGTCGACCGATAGATTGGTGTTATCGAGAATGTACAGCGGAAGCAAAACCGAATCCCCCAACATCGCAGTTTTGTCCGAGATAAGCGATTGTGCGACGACGCCATTCCCTTTTGTGATTAGCCACGAGAGTGCAATAGAAGTATCAAATGCACGTGCACCGACGTGATAAAACAGATGCACCGTAGCGGTAAAACTCCCAGAGGTAAGTGATGCGGTCGAAATGCCAACTTCAAGCGTGTCTAATGCAACCAGCGTAATCGGAAAGCCAACAGTTGGAAGCTTTCCGGAGATGAC
>JBDTCS010000307.1:0-17240 GCA_039923455.1 Kapaibacterium sp. (SeqCode)
ATATCGTAGATGCGTTAAACACCAAGGTAGATCCGAAGCACGAAGCTGCAAGACTCGCAATACTTGCACGTGATTCCACAAGAACGATCACGACAAATGCCGGAGACACCTCTGAGATTATCGTACAAATACTCGACACCGTTCGGGGGGCCGAGAATCTCAACTCTATCGATCTGGAGATCACGTTTGATGACAATGTTCTGACCAACGTATCTTGTACTCCGCAGAACGGATGGTCCATCGCCTCACAATCAAGTTCATTCGGCAAGACGAAGCTTCGCATTACGCAGCCACCGATAACAGCGGTCTCACCCGGCACAATCTTACTTAAAGTACAATATCGTGCGACAGTGGGCGATGTCGATCACACAACGCTCGAATTTTCGCGTGTGATATTTAATTCGCTTGATCCTGAATTCGAAGGATGTACGTTCGGCTCACTTACGGTCGATGGTGGTGTCGCGGTTCATGTGAATTCTGTTTGCGGCGATCCGACGATTCGAAATTATTTGAATAAGTCACCAATACTCGGATCGCTCGCAATCTATCCTAATCCGACGAGTGGTGCGAACACGGAGTTGCATCTTGCGTTGGCGGAAGTAGCGAATGTTCGCGTTCGCCTTTACGATGCAATTGGCAATGCGTTAACGGTAACGCAGTTCAGTGATCTCGGTGTTGGAGAACATTCGTTGCCGCTTGGGATTGGCAACCGACCAAACGGTATGTATTACGCGATGATCGAAGTTGGCGGTGAGCGTGTGATGCGGAAGTTTATCGTGAACAGATAAAATTATCTAAAGTACAAAAAAAAGGCAGGTACATCGTACCCGCCCTTTTTTACTTTTAAAGAGTTAGCTTACGCTGCGGCAGCTTCTTCTGTGTGATGGTGATGCTTCTGCTCACCAAGCTGCATGCGAATAAATCCGGTGACGGTTGTGGACGGACCATCTTCTTTCAAGAGATCGGTCACTGTCTTGCCGGCATCTTTGATGAAGCTCTGTTCGAGCAAGCAATTATCCTGATAGAACTTCTCAAGCTTACCTTTTGCGATACGCTCGATGAATTCTTCTTTCTTGCCTTCGTTGCGTGCCTGCGTTTTGTAGATCTCGATCTCCCTATTTGCAGTTTCCGTGTCGACGCTTGTACGGTCGAGGGCGAGTGGATTCATCGCAGCGATCTGCATTGCGATATCACGACCGAGTATGTTTGCCTTGTCCGCGGTGGTACCTGTGATCGCGACGAGTACGCCAAGCTTCGAGCCCGGGTGAATGTAGCTCGTAACAAATCCCTCACCTGCTGTGAGCATCTCAAAGCGACGTGCTTCGAGTTTCTCGCCGAGGCGACCTGTTTGTGCACCAACTTCTTCGGAGATGGTTGCGCCGTTCGAAAGCTTCGTCATGAGGAAGTCTTCGTGCGAACCCGGATTGTTACCGAGTGCGTAGTCAGCGATCTCTTGTGCGAACTGCATGAAGGTCTCATTGCGCGCGACAAAATCTGTCTCGGTGTTTACTTCCGTGAGTAGGCCGCTGTGCTTGTCTTTGCTGATCGAAGCAACGATCACGCCCTCTTTGGCAACGCGGTCCGCACGCTTGGCAGCCGAAGCTGCGCCGCTCTTACGAAGCACATCGATCGCCTTATCTTCATTCCCTTCGGCAGCTTCTAAAGCCTTTTTGCAATCTGCCATTCCAGCTCCGGTGCGATCGCGGAGGTGCTTTACCATTTCTGCTGTAATAACCATAGTATTCTAAATCTATAATCTGTTAAACTTTGCGTGTGGTCCCGATGCGTGACTCGTAGCATCAAAGGAAACGGCGAGGATGTTCTTAGGATGATCGATCACCTTTAGAAGAACAACTCGCCGGCTGAATTCCTGTCCCGAATTCTTTTTCTGAATTCTTCGTGACTCTCGCTGACGGAGAGCAGAGCGCCCCTGATTCGTTATGCCGAAGCAGCCTCTGTTGCTGGTGCAGCTTCTGTTGCTGGTGCAGCTTCTGCTTCAACAGGTGCATTAGCGGCCGGTGCAGCAACTGCGGTTGCGCGTTCGAAATCGAATGCTTCGATCGGCTCAGCATCCTTCATACGCTTCTCACGAGCGGTATTCGTCTCGCCCTCGACCTTCTTGGCCTTGGACTGAATACGACCGGCGTTTATCGCGTCAGCAAATGCATGTACAAAAAGTTGTACCGAGCGAAGTGCATCGTCGTTCGCAGGAATCGGGTAATCGACCAAGTCCGGGTCAACATTCGTATCGATAAGCGCGAAGATCGGAATACCGAGCGTACGTGCTTCTTTAACGGCGATGTGCTCTTTCTTGATATCAATGATGAGCATCGCACCGGGAAGTCCGCGCATGTCGGTGATACCACCGAGCGTTGCATCGAGCTTCGCTTTTTCTCTGCTCATGAGCAGACGCTCCTTCTTCGTGAAATTCTCGATCGAACCATCTTCTTCCATCTTCTCGATCTGCTGCAAACGCTTCAGCGATTTGCGAATCGTAGCGAAGTTGGTGAGCATACCACCCGGCCAGCGGTCGATAGCGAAGAACTGCTGCGCACGAACAGCCTCGTCCTTGATAACCTGACGAAGCTGCTTCTTCGTACCAACGAATAGGAATTTCTTGCCTTCGGCTGCGAGCTTCTCGGCTGCATCCAGCGCCTCTTCGGCGAGTTGTTGCGACTTCTTGAGATCGATGATATGGATACCGTTGCGTTCCATGAAGATGTAGGGTTTCATCTTCGGATTCCAACGACGTGTCAAATGCCCAAAGTGAGCACCGGCGGCTAGCAGATCTTCTAAACTGATTCTCATGTAATGTTCTCTTGGTTTGTATTCCTCTACGTTTCCTTGGCTCTGTTATTCACCGATCGCTCGGCAAACAACCAACAGTGCCTTTTTTAGCGGAGACGTATGTGTGATAGTATAAAACAATGAGTGATGCAAGTTTTCAAAGCTTCGAAAAGCCTTTGAAGAAAATGCATCACTCAAAAACTCATCTCTCAATACCGAACAGGCATAGCTTAACGCTTGCTGAACTGGAAGCGCTTACGTGCCTTTGGCTGACCGTACTTCTTACGCTCGACCATACGAGGATCGCGTGTCATAAGGTCTTCTTTGCGAAGCAACGTCTTGAACTCTTCGTTGATATCAACGAGTGCACGTGCGATGCCCAAACGAACGGCACCGGCTTGACCCGACGTTCCACCACCCGAGACGTTTGCCGATACGCTGTAGGAGCCATGTGTGCTCGTGACCTTCAGCGGACGAACTACGTCGTCGCGATGCAACTCGCTCGGGAAATAGGTCTCAAAGGCGCGACCATTGATCTTCAGCTCTGCTGGCTTACCTTCGGCAACCGGCGTAAGATACACTCTTGCCGTTGCGTTCTTTCTGCGACCTACGAAAATATCAACTTGCCTTGCCATCGAAACTCTGTTTATTCAAAACCAGATAAAAAACTCTTCGTAACCTTTCAGTCACGAAGACTTACGTAAATTTTTAGCTAAGCTTGTAGGCAACTGGTGCCTGTGCTTCATGCGGATGCTCTGCAGCCGGATAGATCTTCAACTTCATGAGCGTCTTGTGCCCAAGCGAATTCTTCGGAAGCATACCTTTGACCGCTTCTTCTACGATCTTCTCAGGCTTCTTCGCGATGAGTTCTTTGAACTTCTCCCAACGTCCACCACCCGGATAGAGTGTGTTGTGATAATATTCCTTCTGATCCATACGCTTTCCGGTCAACTGGATCTTTGCGGCGTTGATCACAATCACGAAATCGCCCGTATCAACGTGCGATGTGAACTGCGGCTTGTGCTTGCCACGCAAGAGACGTGCGACCTCTGTCGCCAAACGTCCGACGGTTGCGCCTTCGGCATCCACAACAAACCACTTACGCTCTATTTCGCCCTCTTTTGCGGAATATGTCCGCATAAAGGTTGTATCTTTCTTTCCCACGATGTGGATCCCTACTTAAGAAATTGAATTGGAAAAATCGGGTTTGTCGCCAAAAACCTTAGTAAAACAGGCAACATTTGACTATCCCCGGTCGGCAGAATTCAGCCCGTGAATAAGGCAATAAGGCCGCCGAAAGTTCCGATTTTCTTCGTTTCAAGGGCAATAATCGAAATGATTGAGATTGAGAGTGTCGCCAAAAGCCTCCAATTAGAAAGCTAATTTGGAACACTTATAGCCAAAAGGTGTCCGGAAGCAACCAAAAATTAGAGTTATGGCTCCAAAGTGAGCATTTTCAGCATTTTTGCTGTTGGGACGCAAGAAATAAACTCATTATTACCTATTATCATCACTACCATGATCTTTTCGATTCTTAAATCGCTTTCGCTTGGGGTTTGGCTCGGCGCTCTATTAATGTTGGGTATCGCAGTTGCTGGGCCAATATTTCAGCAGTCGCCTTCGAAGACGCTCGCCGGGACGATAAATGGGATCATCTTGGGTAGGATGAATAATATCGAGTGGGTCTGCGGAAGCATCGCGTTCTTGGGCTCGCTGGTGTTGCTTGTGCTCAATTGGTCGGGCGAGATTCGTACGCTAAGGATCGTGGAGTCCGGGGCGATACTTGTGATGCTCGGATTGCTTTGGGTTTATTCCGGTAGCATGACGAATCGGATGACGGAGTTACGCGGGGTGATCAAAGATTTCGATCACCCGATCCAGACAACCGAGTACGTTCAGGCAAAAGCAGAGTTCGACGATCTGCATCATACCTACACGCGCCTCGTCGGAATTAACATGATGCTGATCGTTGGGACGTTCGTCGTTTCAATGATCACGGCAGTCCGAAAGTGAACTGCTAATGTGAGAGAAAGTTACATCTCGAGTTTCATCGTGAACTCCCGGCCGCACTTGGAGCACTTGTAGACGGCAGTGATCCAGTTATAGGTTTCATCGTACATCACTTCGAAGAGCTCGCCTTTGCATTCGGGGTGAATGCATTTCGATAGCTCGACCTCATATTTCCGTTCTTCGCCTTCTTTCATTGTTATTCCTCTGATTCAATTGCGTATACAATTCCTTCCATTTCATCTTCAAGCTCATCGGTGACGTTGCCAAGTTTCTCAAGTTTATCCTGTGAGGCACTCCAAAATCCTCGTGCGTTCGCCTCACTCAATCGCTCAAGCATCCCTCGGAATGAATCAGCATTTGCTGATTGCATCCTGTCGCGCATCGCATCATCACCAACGAAATTCTCAAACACTTCATCGTAGAACCACGACGGCACTGCATTCGCGGTGGCACTCCAACCGTAGTTGTAATCGACGCGCTTCTTGATCTCCTCTACTCCCTCGAAGCCGTGCTTGAGCATACCTTCGTACCATTTCGGATTGAGGAGCTTCGTCTGTGCTTCGAGCTGCACTGTCTCTTCCAACGTTCGAACAACTCCGTAGGCAGTCGTGGTATCTGCGACAAATGCATTCGGCGCCTTGCCTCGTGAGACCGTCGCGAGATTTGTGATGCCGCCTAAGTATTCATAATAATGATCGACATCCGAAATTCCGATCTCGGAAGAATCGAGATTTTGAAACGTAACGTCGATATACTTTGAGAGCGCTCTTAATACTTCCGGCGCACGAACAACTTCTCTGCGTTTACCGAATGCGAATCCCTTGCGTTTCGAGAAAATACCTGCGAGATCCTTTTGCTCCTCCCAATTGCCGCTCATCACCATGTAGTCCACGTTGGTACCGTAGGAGCCGCTCGCATTCGAGAATACTCGGAATGCTGCCTCGCCTTCGTTCATACCTCCGGCAACAAGTTCACGTTTGTGCTTTCGAACAAAATTCTCCTCATCTGTTTCATTCAGACTAGCGACCATTCGAACAGCTTCGTCGAGTAATTCCATTTGCAGACCAAACAGATCGCGAAATATTCCCGAAACAGTGAAGACGCAATCAATACGTGGACGCCCAAGTTCTTTGATCGGGATCACTCGAATGCGCGTCATATTTCCAAGCGCATCCGGCTCGATCTCAACACCAAGCAAGTAAAACGCTTGCGCGACAGCCTCACCAGCGGTCTTGATATTATCGAGTCCCCACAACACCATTCCAATACACTCCGGATACGCACTACCACTCGCTGCTCGCGATCGAGTGAGCAACTGCGCGACCGTTTGCTTTGCCAATCGAACTGCGAGCGCTGAGGGAATCGCATTGGGATTGAGTGATGTGATATTACGTCCTGCCGGAAGAGATTTCGGTACGCGCAACACATCACCACCAGGACCTGGCTCTATAAACTCACCACGCAAAGCACGAATGATCGGTTCGATCTCATTTGTAGCCTGAGCACGCGCCGCAACATCGACAATGAACTCCAGCATTTTGCGATACTTTGATTCCGTCGCGCGAGTCTTCGAATATTTTTTACTTAGCCCGCGAATCCTGACATCGCTCGGTGTGACGAGTGCGGAAATAATTTCGGACACAGTCAATCTGATTGCTTTCTGCGCTTCATCCGCTAATTGGCTGAAGTTTGATTCGAAGTTATCAAAAGCGAGTAGATCATGAAGCGACTCTAAGCCCAGCTCAGGACGTGCGAATGCGGCCATCTCTTCAAGCATATCCTGTAGCGTTGCAGGATCTACTCCTTCGTTGATCGTGCGAAGACCAAGCGGAATCAACCTACTCTCGATCTCTTGAAGTTGCTTGTCGATCGAACGAATGGGGTCTCCAGCTCGGGGTGCAAGATGACACTCACTCCCCTTTTCAAGTATCAATTCCGTGAGCGCATCGCGTTTATTCTTTGGAGCGTCGTCTGAAAGACTTTGATAATCCTGTATCAGGCTTCGCAACTCCGCAAGACTCTTGTACGATCCCGCTCGCACACTTGACGGCGCGAGATAACTGATGAGCGTCGCGTAGGAACGTCGCTTTGCGATCGCGGCTTCGCTGGGATTATTGACAGAATATAAATAGAGGTTCGGAACGTCACCGATCAAAGTCTGTGGCCAACATGTATCGGATAAGCCTGCATGTTTGCCCGGCATAAACTCAAGCGCGCCATGTGTACCGAAGTGCAGAACAGCGTCGGCCTTCCATATATGGTTCAGGTATGCATAGAACGCAGCGAAGCCATGATGCGGAGTCGCGTTCTTTGCAAAGAGCAATCGCATCGGATCACCTTCGTATCCGAATCCGGGCTGCACGCCGATGAACAAATTTCCAAAATGTTTACCTTGCACGAGCAATGACTCACCATCGGAGTTTATCTCACCCGGTGGTTCTCCCCACTCATTTGCAATCTCGCGCCAACGCGGCACCAAGCGTTCATACTCGCGTTTTGGAATTTTTGCACAAACATTTAGATGCGTTGAACTCGCGGCATGTGTTTCGCCTTCACCAAGTACAGCACGCAAAAGCTCGCGCGAATCAGCGGGCAGATCGATCGTGTATCCTTCGGATTTCATTCGCGTAATCAAGCGAAAGGCGGATTCGAATACATCGAGATATGCAGCAGTCCCAACAGCACCACGAGCTGGAGGAAAACAAAACACGACGAGTGCGACGCGTTTATCACTGTTTGGCTTGTGCTTCAACTCCAATCGCTTTGCAACTCGACTAACGAGTAGCTGCGCATTCGCCGGTATCAATTGTTTGCCATTAGCGCCATCACTTGATGCGATCACGATCGGCTCGATTGCGCCATCGAGTTCTGTCAGAGCAATATTCGTTGCGACCTGCACCGGTGAAAGTCCCTGCCTCGATTGCTCCCATTCACTGAGCGATTGATGTGTCAGAGTAACGGTTGAATAATACGGGACATTCAACATGTGCAACGCCTCGGAAGCCTTCTCAGACTCACTGCGCACATGTCCACCGACAAGCGGAAATCCTGTGAGCGAAACAACCGCATCAACGAGCGCAACGCCTGCCTTTGATCTCCAATATTCCTCAATCACTTTTCGTGCATCAAACGTCTCGCTGAATACCGGCAGCACATCGCAACCAACCGCATCAAATATGCGAATAAGTTCGTCGATGTATGCAGTGTCCCCAGAGATTACATTGGTCCGAAGCAAGAGAATCCCAACTGCGGTAGTATGTTTACGCGGACGCCAGTTCAAGAAGTCGCTGGTGCTCTCAAAAAGCTTCGGAGCGTCGGGATAGTAGATCGCTTCAGAAATAGCTGAGCTTGGAACAACGTATTCCAATGTCGCGAATTCAGAACGCGTGAGTCGCAATAGGATGCGCAGCAGCGAATCAGTATTCGCTGCTGTCGGTTCAAGCCACGCCAGATATGCTTCGAGATAATACCGAATTCCTTGCGCACGACCAGGCAATAACTTCAGCACTTTTGGAACGAGTGCGATTAACTCCTTCAAGCGCTGAACCAGATCATCCTCATCGACAATCCGCAGGAGCAACTCCCGCATCTTGCTCATACCTGAGTTATCAGACTTTTCGCGCTCAGGTTTTTCCTTCGTCGATAAGCTGAATTTATCAATACGCATTAAGCGCATCAACTTACCACTGGAGCTGAACGGGAGAAACTGATACGCTCTCGGATGCGAGTCAAGAGCACGGACAATTCGCTCGACGCAATCTTCCGATAAGATATGACTCGCAAGAATCAGATCGGCAGCGTGAATCTTATGCTGAATATCTGCTTCGCAATTTCGCTCGATCTCTTCTTGAGTGATCGTCGTAAGATCGAACAGCCCATCGTCAAGCGTAACGCGTAGCTTGGCGAGCGCGACTTGCAAAGCCGGCCCGCGATTTAGTTCAAGCGCGATAAGCAGTACGTTAGTCATGTACTCTGTTCCTACTATGCACCTTCACATATTGCACCGTGGCACGTAGTGTTTTTGCGAGAGAGTCTACGTGATTATTCACGCTCTTCTCGCTCGCGGCAACGATTGTGAATTCAATCTTCTCTTCGCTGACAAGTTGGCTCAGCGACTCTAACTCCTCACGAATGTTTGCACCAGTTCGAAGTGTCTGGTTTGCCTTTCCATCGGTGAAGAGAAGTATTCGTACTTGAGCGAATCGTTGTCGTGACCGAAATGCGTGTGCCATGAGAACGGCTTCTTCAAGTCCGGACGCAAGCGGCGTTGCAGCTCCGGTTGGCATTGCAAAGAGTCCGCGAGCCGCTGCAGCAACTCCTCGCGTTGGATGGACGATCACTTCCGCTCTCTTCCCTCTTGCACAAATGACTCCAACATAATTTCGCTCTTGATACGATCGCGAGAGCGCTTGCATCGCAAATCCTTTCGCTGATCTGATCCGCGAAGCTGCCGACATACTCCCGCTTGAATCAATCACGAGAATTGTGAGCTGGACTGGCGATGCCGTAATCGTGACGCTTCGAAGATCATCCATCTCAAGTAGGATCGAACGAGCGGTGTCGTTTGATCGAGCCTTTCGTGAAGGTTGCCAAGGTAGCGCAACTGCGAGCGTTTGATAAAGTGAAATGCGAGAAGTGCCGCGCGCTCTGTTGCCTTGCACTACTCGGCCGGGTCTTCCGTGGCTGGCAGACTTGCTCCCCTTCGAGCGCGAGTGCTCTCGTTGGGTAGTCTTATATATAGGAGGCTTGGGTTGCCTGTGGCCGTTCAGCGGCTCAACATTCTGCGGCAAGAAGACTTCTTCATTTGATGAGTCACGCTCACCTTCGGACTTGCCTGCTACATCTCCACTTCTTTGCGCCCCATCATCTCTCTTGGTCTGTGGCTCAGAGCCACTCGATCGGTTTCCCGATTGCTCAATCTTGAATTCACGAATTTTAAGTTGTGGCAGAAGCGCGCACTCCAACAATTCTCCATCTGTCGCACCGAGACTTCTCAATCTGGCCACAACGAGATCAACACTTGATGACGCTATGATTGCGCCAACTTCTCTAGGAGCGACATCAGGTAGTTCTACTGTTGTATCTTCCAAAAAGAGTGACACCAGATTCGCAACAGGTCGCAAGTTGTTCAATTCGTTCGCTCGAACGCCCAGAATCAATCGAAGCGTCTCGGTCTCAACTACATTTCGCAGAACAGTCGAAAGGAAATCCGTGGAGCGAGCAGCTGCATCAGGGATGTGGAGATAAACAAGTCTATCAACATTTCGAGCGATGCTGGATGAGAGAAGTTCACGTACTTCGAACGCGCTTAAATGTTGTGGAAGACGAACGTGCAGTGAGCTTGTGCCGAAATCTATTAAGGCAGACTTACTCGCGACAAACGGATCATCACTGATTACAACCAAAGTCCGAATACTTCCCGTGATCGAATTCAGCGCACGCCTAATTAGATCGGTCTTCATCGTACTTATCGAACAGATTCGAGGACAGCTGCAATGCGGTGGCCGCTTTCGTAGCTATCAAACGGGCCGCGACGCAAACGATGCGTGAGTGATGCGATAGCGACTGCATCGATATCAGATGCAAGTACTGGAGTCCGGCCTTCAAAAGCAGCCAGTGCACGTGCGGCTCTGACGAGCGTTAGGTCACCACGATGTCCTTCCATTTCAAGCGCTTGAGAGATCTTAGCAGCTCGCTCTATTGCTACGTTTGGAATTTCGATCGCATTCAGATTTTGCATTGCATTTCCGATGCGCTCGCGAAGCAAATCTTCTTGCTCCGAGTAGCTTGCGACGAACGCCGCCGAATCATCCTCGAATGCAAGTCGCCGGCGAACAACTTCCGTCCGTGCATCAACATCATCTTCTTTCTCAAGAAACACGGCAAGCCCAAAACGATCGAGTAACTGCGGACGTAGTTCGCCCTCTTCCGGATTGCAAGAACCAACCAGTACAAATGCCGCAGGATGTTTGACCGACAAACCTTCACGCTCCACGATATTCTCTTTGCTCTGCGCGACATCCAGCAAGAGATCCACTATGTGATCTTCGAGCAGATTCACTTCGTCGACATAGAGTATGCCGCGATTCGCATTTGCCAAAATCCCAGGCTCAAAAACACGAATGCCCTCTTTCACGGCGCGTTCGAAATGAATCGCGCCAAGTAATCTATCTTCGGTCGTTCCAAGCGGAAGATCAACAAGTGGACGAGGAATATCAACAACTTCAATGCTCGCTAACTCGGAGCAATCGGAGCACCACTGATCAGGTTGGTCAGGGTCACAGTGATAGCTGCATGTCGCGACACTTCGAATGTTCGGGAGTACTTCTCGGAGCGCGCGAACGGCCGTTGATTTTCCGGTGCCACGTTCACCGAAGAGCAAGACGCCTCCGAGCCCCGGATCGATCGCGGATAAGATCAACGCACGCTTCATTTCCAATTGACCTACGATCGCAGAAAAAGGATAGCGTGACCGAGCCACTCGTGTTGGCGAGTCTTGGGTGTTTTTAAAAGAAAAAGGCGAAGTTGGCCGCTCCATAAATGGGTAAATTACTCCTCAAGACCCGAAAACGAATGGAGTGAGTGGGTAGTGCCCTACACGATATCAGACTGTCGCGGGAGCACGCGTGACTTTGTTCGAAACCACTCCCTCGCTATCCACATCGTAAATGATCAGCACCGCGTTCGGAATATTAAGCGCGAGCACTTGCTCACGCGTAAGCTTATCCAATTGCATCACAATCGCTCGCAGTGAATTTCCGTGAGCGGACACGAGCACAGTTTTGCCCTGCGCAGCCATTGGAAGAATGTCTTTCTCGAAGTATGGAAGTGTACGCTCAGCGGTGTCTTTTAAGCTTTCGCCGTTCGGCGGTGGCACATCGAAACTTCTCCGCCAAATATGGACTTGATCGGCCCCGAACTTCACCGCACACTCTGCCTTGTTGAGCCCTTGCAGATCGCCATACATTCTTTCGTTGAGCGCAGCATCTTTCGTGACTCCTACATTCGGCTGCTTCGCACCTTCGAGCACAAGCTCGGTCGTCATGATCGCGCGTTCAAGGACGGATGTGAATGCATGATCGAGCTTCGTATGGATGAGCAACTTCCCCGCTTCAAGCGCATCGCGTTTGCCTTTTTCAGTTAGCCCAATATCCACCCAACCTGTAAATCTGTTCTCCTGATTCCAAAGCGATTCACCGTGACGAATTAAAATGAGCTTACCCATATAATCAAATGTCTGAAACTATGATAACTAAAATGCGCGCTTGCGCATAAAATATAGCAGTGGGATAATTGCGATCACGGTCGTATACAAGGCGCCGAGCGCACCGTATCGAAATGCGAACTCACCAAACGAGATCTCACTTCCGCGAGTATAGATGAAGAAATACAGTGCATTGTTCACGATTGCTGTGCCGAGCGTCATCACAAGAAACGGCCAGTTACGAATACGTTGCTCGCTCATATCGGCATCGAAAAAGAACCCGAGTAAAAAACAGGCGATCGTCTTGCTGAGTGCGTGCGCTCCGAGAATTCCGGAGGAAAAAATATCGAGCACAAGCCCAAGCGCAAATCCGGATACCACCCCGGCGAACTGCCCCTCTCGAACCGTTAGCCACACGATAAAGATCAAGACAAAATCAGGCGATGCACCCGCAATCGAAATAATGCGCGAGACGAGCACTTGCACAATAATGAGCACAAGTCCAATAGCGGCGTAAATCAGATATTTCACTCTGGTGGTAACTCGCTATTTTTTAATTAATTGCTTTGCCGCATCATCGCGAGCTCGCTGTTCGAGCGATAGTCGCTCGCGCTCCAGTGCAACATCTTTCAGAACAACGTAGGCATGCTCGACTCGAAAAAGGTTTACGATCGGATCCAGCGTAATGCGACGGAAGAGTGAGTTCGGTTCGGGCTCTAATCGAAGGATCGTTCCGATCGGGACATCCGACGGAAAGAACGCCGAGTACTCGCTGGTGGAGACAAGATCGCCGACCTTGGCATCCAAGGCCTTCGGAACATTCCGCATCACAAGCGTAGGGCCGCCATCCCAAGCAACGATCCCTTCGACACGTGTTCTCGCAACTTTCGCTGACGCACGGAAATCTCGATTGAAGAGCATCTCGACAAGCGCGAAATTCTGGCTCGTAGAATATACTTTGCCGATCAAACCAGCATCCGTCACGACCGCCATGTCCTTCATAATACCATCGGCTGATCCTCGCGAGAGCGTGACCATGTTGCGTTCGAAGTTTGTCGTTTTACCGACAACTTCTGCTGGCAATAATTTCCACTCTGGTCGATTCGCGATGCCGAGCAATTTGCGAAGTTCCGAGTTCTCCACCTTTGCACGACGCAACCGACCAACTTCAGACGCAAGCTCGATTGCTTGACTACGAAGCTCTTTGTTCTCGCGAGCTAGCGCAAAGGGATTTGGAATCCAAGAAGTGGTGGATTGAAGCGAACCGACGACTGCTGTCGTGAAGGCCCGAAGCGGTTGGACATCGGTCGCCTGATTCAGTGCGATCATAACAAGAGAAAGCGCCACGAAGATCGTAAGCGCTACATACTCTTTGAACGCAAGTATCAGATCGAGAAACCGTTGCATCTATACTTCAGACCGCGCCGAATGAATGAAAATATTGCGCGTGGAAAACACGTGATATAATATCTTCTGCTTCTAATATCTTCTGCTCTTGATCAGCACGCGCATGTACCCTTGCAGATTTTCGAGCACCTTGCCGGTGCCACGCACAACTGCAGTGAGCGGATCATCAGCGATATGAACAGGAAGATTCGTCTCCAAGCGCAGGCGCTCGTCAAGTCCCTTGAGCAATGCACCACCGCCAGAAAGCATCATTCCACGATCAAGAATATCTGCTGATAACTCTGGAGGTGTGCGCTCCAAACTTACTTTGACAGCTTCGACGATTTGGTTCACAGGATCAGCGAGTGCTTCGCGAACTTCCGATGAACTCACTTCGATCGTCTTCGGAATTCCGGCAACAAGATCGCGTCCCTTTACCTCGACCATCAATTCCTCTTCGAGCGGCATTGCACTACCAACCTGACACTTGATCAACTCTGCGGTGCGTTCACCGATCAGAATATTATAATTACGCTTGAAGAACTGCATCACGGCTGTTGTTAGCTCATCGCCTGCAACACGAATCGACTCTTGATTCACGATGCCCGAAAGCGCAATAACTGCGATCTCCGTTGTACCACCGCCAATATCAATGATGATATTGCCGACAGGTGCTTCGACGTCAACGCCGATGCCAATCGCTGCAGCCATTGGCTCTGCGATAAGATGCACTTCTTTTGCGCCGGCATGTTCAGCCGAATCACGAACGGCACGCTTTTCTACTTCCGTAATGCCTGAGGGCACACTGATCACGATACGACGTGATGGCAACCACGATGGATGAACGCGTTTGATGAGCGCACGCAACATGCCTTCGGCAATTTCGAAATCGGCAATCACGCCATCCTTCATCGGACGGATCGTTTGAATGTCGCGATGTGTGCGCCCGACCATTGCCTGCGCTTCACGACCGATTGCTACAATCTTTTTTGTATTCGTATCAAAAGCTACGATCGAAGGTTCATTGAGTACGATCCCCTTGCCCTTCGTATAGATCAGCGTGTTCGCTGTTCCGAGGTCGATCGCGAGGTCTGCACTAAAAACACTAAACATTTGAAATTCCGGAGCTGAGAACGGTGGTGACTGTTTCTACGATGACTATTCTAAGATGCTGAGACGGGTAACACAATCTTTTCGAATTCTGTCGCAATCTGAACACGACTATTGCAACGTATTTGCAAAAGAATCAATGCTTGAAATGACGCATACCCGTCATAACGAGCGAAACGTTGTGCTCTTCGGCGGCTACGATCACCTCGGCATCGCGTACCGAACCGCCCGGCTCAATCGCGGCAATAGCTCCAGCATGAATGGCTTCGAGCAACCCATCCGCGAATGGAAAGAACGCGTCACTTGCCACAAGTGAGTTCCTGAGAGAATGGCCAAATTGCTTCGCTCGTTCCACGGCAAGGCGAGAAGATTCGACACGCGAGGTTTGGCCGCAGCCAATACCGGCTGTTACTGGCAGTCCATCCTCGATCACCGCGTAAACAATGGCGTTTGACTTGACATGTTTGCATACCTTCCAAGCAAACTCAAGTCCGCCGATCTCCTCGGTAGTAAGCTTGCGCGATGTAACGCTTTCGAGCTTTGTGTTCGCATAGAGCGCGATGTCGGGCTCCTGCATAAGAATACCACCGATGATCGAACGAATCTCCATGCTGGATGATCGCGCTCCAATGATCTTGGCCATATCAAAAGTGACGAGCCTCCTATCCTTCTTCTTCTTGAGGGCTTCCAGTGCATCAGCGTCAAAACTCGGAGCCAGGACTACTTCGCTAAAAAAGGTATTAAGTCGTTCGGCAAGCGCGACCGTGCAAGGGCGGTTCAGAATCGTGATACCGCCGAACGGGCTTTCGGGATCGGCTTTGAATGCTCGCTCAAATGCTTCGAGAATGTCGCGGCCTTCGGCGACGCCACATGGATTTGTGTGCTTGATAACTGCCGCAACAGCGTTTGTTGAATGCGCAAACTCTGCGATCAATCCTGCAGCGGCTGAGATATCAAGCAAATTATTATAGGATAGCTCCTTGCCCCAAACGTGCTGAAAGATCTGCGTGAAATCGGCACCGTAAAGCGCTCCATTTTGCTGCGGGTTCTCACCATACCGCAAGCCGAGCGCCTTCGGAAGTGTGATGGTAAGTTCGCTCGGGAGTTTTGCGTCAGCGGCGCTGGTACCAATCGTAAGCTGAGCGAAGTAATCGCTGATGGCTTTATCGTATCCGGCGACAAGTGCGAATGCATCGTTTGCAAGTTGGAAACGGTCAGCGAGCGATGTTGCTCCAGAGTTTTTCTCGATCGAATCAATCAATCCCGCGTATTGGTTCGGACTTGTGACGATTGCGACGCCTCGGAAATTTTTCGCGGCACTCCGAAGCATCGCCGGTCCACCGATATCGATCTGCTCGATGATCTCCCCTTGCGTCGCTCCTGGTTTGGCAACCGTTTCTTCGAATGGATAGAGATTGACGATCAACATATCAATCGCCGAGATCTCGTGCTCCTCGGCTTGCGAAACATGCGAAGCTAACTCGCGACGATAGAGCAAGCCTCCGTGTACAAGTGGGTGCAAGGTCTTCAGTCTGCCATCGAAAACTTCCGGAAAGCCTGTGAGCTCCTCGACGGTGTGCACGGTGAAGCCCTTCTCCTTCAGATAGCGCTCTGTGCCTCCTGTTGAATAGAGATCAACGCCGTGCTGCGTCAGTGTTTTGGCAAGATCGGCTAAGCCGGTCTTATCAAAGACGCTGAGCAACGCTCGCTTGATAGGCACGAGATCTATCGGGAGTTCTTTTTCCGCACTTTGTGAATGGCTCATCAATCCAATTTTACTTTCGTTATTACTTTCGAAATTACTCTTCCACCAAGTACTGCAACATATCCTCTCGCGACAAGATCAATCGCTTTCGGTAAAATTCGGTGTTCGATAGCAAGGACACGTTCGGCGAGCGATTGCGGTGTGTCTTCATCGTGAACCGCGCAACATTCTTGCATGATGATCGGACCGGCGTCATATACTTCCGAGACAAAATGGACTGTTGCACCCGAAATCTTGCAGCCACTCGCGATCACGGCTTCATGAACTCTCGCGCCATACATATCCTTGCCGCCGAATGAAGGAAGCAACGCGGGATGTACGTTCAAGATTCGGTCGTTGAACTCGGCCACGATGTTGGATGGTAGCTGTTTTAAGTATCCGGCTAAAACAATAACCTCGATCTCTGCATCGCTCAACGCTTTCTGCATCTCAACCGCAAGTTTTTCTTCGGTCTCGGCGGTAACGATCGAAAGATGTCGAGTTGGAATGGATTGCTCTGAGGCAAACAAGATCGCGCCGGATTTGGAGCGATTGGAAATTACCAATGCGAGTACCACACTTTCGAGTGACCCCGCTTGAATCGCTCGATGAATTGCTCGCAGATTCGAGCCATCGCCAGAGGCGAAGACCGCTATCTTTCGGGGCAAAACTGTTTTTTTCGTTGTCGTGCTCTCCTCGCTCACCACTTTTATTATTAGAACAAGGATCGAAGCCATAAAGGGCCTGATCGGTAAGATCCTATCATCTTAAGTCCAAACAGCTCTTGTTTGTGCAAAATTACGAGGAAACAGAACTGCAAGAAGGAAAACGGAGAATGAATCTGAAAGATTGGGCTGTGGAATAGCAGTAGAGCGCTAACGAAGACCGAGTTGCTCTTTTAAAATGCAAGAACCCCGAAGCGGATGCTTCGGGGTTCTGAAAAACTTCAATGGCCAGAAAGTCAATTATTCTCTTGGGTATCAACAACTACAATACCAC
>JBDTCS010000308.1:0-13421 GCA_039923455.1 Kapaibacterium sp. (SeqCode)
TATACACGTGGCCATCCCGCGCATCTGTGAAGTTATCGAGGCAATCATTATAGCTATAATCATCTGCACCAAAATGTCGAAAATATAAATTCTCCGGAAGGCCGTAGTCGAGATGTGGAGGGTCAAAATATTCGGTCGTGTTATCCGGCTTCAGGTTTACGATTCGTGTACTATCCACTTTGACGACAAGGCGAGTGACGAGTGTGTCCTCCATTGTTGCAGCAAAATTGTCGGGCACACTGCGCGAAGTCCCTTCCGGATTATCTCGTGCATAGCCGTAATAACTGATCGGCTTACGATCGACGAACGCCTTGCCGAGAGGGTTGTACACTCTAATGAAGGCAGCTTGCGTATACGTTGTGCCATCGTCGTCGCGGGTGATCGTACGTGCGGGAACCGTGACCGAGGTGGACATGAATCCACTATTGCACATATTCCCGAACAGTATTGTGTTCGGCATTAGCGGAAGCAACTTCACGTAGTCCGATGTAAATAGCAACGAACGATCCTCGGTTGGAATAATGCTCTTCTGCCACTTTATTTTTTTCGGATTTACTTTGATCGATTTTGCGAGTGCCAATTGGCCAATGTGGAGTTTATCGGATGTGCCGCTTCCGGCCTTCGCATCGATCGCATTCTTGAGTTCGTCATCGTTTTTGACGGCAGCAAGGTTAAGTACCGATCCGACATAGAATCCATTAATGAGCCCGTGACCATCAATGATCACCAATCCATAATCCTTGAACGTTTCTACGAGACCGTAAGAGCATTGCTCATCCTTAGCCACTGTGACATTAAGTCCCAAGCCAGAGTTGGTAAGCAGTGTGAGCGTTTTTTGCAGCTGCTCACTTACTCCAGGTAACGATTTTGTATCAGTTGCAAAAAGCAGCACTTTTTTATTGTTGACTTTATTATTGGAGAGGATCTGGTTATTTGAGCCACCGAACTCCTTCAATACATCCCCCGAGCCCCCACCGCGAAACAGACTATTGCCGCTGTCATCGACCTCGTCGAAGGAAAACGTTGTGCGTAACCCCGAATTCAATTCGATCGAAATATTCGTGCTGTCGAGCGAGACCGCAAACCGAACATTCGGCTGTTGTAGCAGCCAGTCGGTTGTTAGCTCGATCGCTTTGCGAGGGTCGCCATTCGTTTGGTCTGCATATCGAAGAAATCTTGATTGTGCAGAATCCAAAATGGTATGCACCTCAAACAGAGAAGGCGGGCTGCTCTGCATCGCCTGCGTCGGCGATTTGCAGCGCGAAAAAGTAAATGCCAATGCGATGAGCGCGAGGAGTTTGAGTGTGTTCATGATGATTGTTTTCTAAAAATTAATCTTTGAGGCAACGACAGGGCAATGCTGCTGATTTACCGAATGCACTTTGTGTCAAGACCGGATGAAACGGAATGTTTCTTGTAAATTGAAAATTTATTGCGTCGGTTGCATTCGATTCTGTTGTTGCCCAATATCCGGATGATTCGCCCTTATTCCACCATATCTGATCAGCGTGAACAGAACTCGGATCGATCGCCGTGAGGAAGCCGCTTGGTAGAACAGAAAATCCACTGCTATTAATATTGCTACCGGGTGTCGAAGGAGTGAGCCAAAGGTTATCCGACTCCATTGCATTTGCCGCGACATCACCACCGCCGAGAGTTGCAATCGCTTGTTTCCATTCTAACTCGCTCGGCAGATGCCAACCGTTGGGACAAATCCCTTTTACTTTGCTCGGCGAGGAGCTACTTGATGCCGCTCCTTGCATTAAGGTATTCCAATCGTAGAGCCTGCCATAGATCGCTGCATTCGATGGGTCGTCCTCGTATACTCTGCTTCCCTGTGCGTTAAACGCGAGATTCTCCACCATCCACTTTTGCTTGCCTATGCAGACGGCATGATAGAAATGTTGATCTCGCGCATCGGTGAAGGTATCGATACAGCCTTGATAGCTATAGTCATCGGCACCAAAATGTTTAAAGAGTAATGCATTTCCAAATATTAATGGATCGACATACTCGGTCGTATGATCCGTCTGAAGATTCGCTATTCCGGTGCTATCGCCATCTACGACTAACGCATGCACAAGAGTATCAAACATTGCGTTACTGAATGGCACATTTACCGAACCAGAGGTACCGTCGGAAAATGCATACCCATAATAGCTGATAGGATTTAACCCCATGAACGCTGTTTTCATTGGCGTATTTGAGTTAAATACCGGTGAGCTTTGACCACTATAACACATATTACCAAATACGACTGTACCTGGCATGGAATGAAGAGAAGTGATGTAATCAGTCGTTGTGAGGATTTGGGTGGTTCTTCCAATGTCAATTTTCTTGGGCCACAATGGTGTGCTAAGATTGATCCGGATTGCTTTGCCGATTCGTAATGCTCCCGATAATAGTTTATCCAAACAATCCTGCCCAAGCTGTTTTATAATGATCGCCCGTACCTGCTCTTCAGTAATAGTCGCGTCTGGATAAATGGAAAAGGAGGAGCCGGTTAAGAAAACATCCGGACCTCCATGCGTATCAATGATCACCAATCCATAGTCCTTAAAACTCTCAACCGTTTGATAGGTGCATTGCTCATCCTTCAAGACTGTTACATCGAGACCTAATCCGGAATTTGTAAAATAATCAACAATTTTCTGTATTTGGCCTGCAGTATAAAATTGACTAAAGCCGGCAAGATAGAGCAGCACCTTTTTGTTCGAGATCGTATTGGACGAACCGGTCGAGGAGACTTCTAAAGGTGGAGTGGTGATCTCGGACCCGCCACCCTTGAAAAGGCTCAGCCCTGTGGGATCGATAAGATCAATGGAAAAGGTTGTCTGCAATCCGGAGTTGAGTAAGATATCAATATAGCCACTATCGCGAGCCTGTGCATCTTTGATGGCCGGCTGCGACTTTATCCATGTCGCTGTCAGCATTAGCGCTTTTCGCGGATCGCCGTTCGTCTGATCTGCAAATTGCAGAAATTGTTTTGCAGTGGTATCGAGTACTCTTGCAACTTCAATTACCGAAGGCGAACTTGATTGCGGCTGCGTCGGTGCAGTCGTCTTGCACTGCGAAAGAGTGATGGCCAATACGACCAGCGCGATCAGTTTGAGTGTTTTCATAATAAGTAGGTCTTTAAAAAATAATTTGTATAACTGGTACCTCTTCCTCACCTCTGTTACGGATCTTTCACACAGCGGCACGGGAGACTAAATCCATTGTCGGAGCCTGACGGAATAAGTGCCCCGGGAAATACTAAGTTAGAATCATAGTTGAACAGGTCATCGATTGCATAGTAGCCGGGTGCTCCGAGCGACGCGCTCCAAAACGCTCCAATTACGTGGATATTACCAAATACCGAAGTAGTTCGGCCAGATAGAGAATCTGTATGCTGAACGTAGTAGCCACCGGGTAGCGCGGAAAAACCGCTGCTGTTGGTTGCACCCACATTAGGGCTTGTCCATAGTGGCGAAACCGATTTCATGGCACCTCCGGCTAAGCCAGGAGTGCCCGGACTTATAAAGTTGGATAATTGCAGCCATTCCGGTTGACTTGGAACGTGCCATCCTTTTGGACAAATGCCGCGAACGCCACTCGGATTCGCATTTGTCAAGCTCCCTCCTTGCATCAGAGCGTTCCAGTTATATAACCTGCCATAGATTGCTGCATTCGCGGGATCGTTGTCATAGGCCATGCTACCGGGCACATCATAATTAAGATTCTGCGCCATCCATGATTGCTTGCCAATACAAACGGTTGCATACTTTTGTCCATCGCGCGAGTCGAGTATGGAATCTCCACACTTTTGATAACTGTAATCGTTCGCACCAAAATGGCGGAATGATAAATATCCGTACAAACGATTGGAGAGATGTGGCGGATCGGAATACTCGGTATTGTTATCTCGTTTCAGGTTTGCAATTTCGGTGCTATCTATGCTGACAACTAGGCGCGTCACGAGAGTATCTTCCATAGTGGCTGCAAAGTCATCCGGCACGGATCGAGAAGTCCCCACTGGGAAATCTCGCGCGTATCCAAAATAACTTATTGGCTTTCGATCCATGAATGCCTTCCCTATCGGATTGCAATTGAAAGTGAACGACGGCCGGTTCGCCTTTGTACCGTCTTGCAGCGTTACTGTGCGAGCTGGAACGTTCACCGTGGTTGCCATGAATCCACTCTCGCACATATTGCCAAAGATGACGGTGTTCGGCATCGGCGGCAAAAGCTGAATATATTCGGAAGTAAAAAGCAACGTGCGATCCTTAGTTGGAATAACACTCTTCTGCCAATTTGCTTTCGAAAGATTTCCCTTAACAGAGGTTGCAAGTGCCAGCTGACCGGTGAGTAGCTTTGCTGCTGTCCCAGCTCCGGCTTGCGCATCTACGGCAGATTTCAAGTCGTCGTCTGTTTTGACAGCTGCTAAGTCGAGCGTTGAACCCACATAGAATCCGTTAATCACACCGTGACCATCAATGAGCACCAATCCGTAATCCTTGAACGTCTCGACAAGGCCGTACGTACATTGCTCATCTTGGAACATGGAAACATCAAGTCCTAAGCCCGAATTGGTTAGCCGCTTGTAGGTTCTTTGTAGTTGAGCTTTCACTGCAGGGAGTGTCTTCGTATCCGTTGCGTATAGCAGTACTTTTTTATTGAGGATAGTATTGCTCGAAAGGATTTCATCTTTCACATTCCCGAACGCTTCAAGGATGTCACCTCCCCCGCCACCACGAAAGGGCGTATGGCCACTATCATCGACTTCAAGAAACGAGAATGTTGTGTGCAGACCAGAATTCAACTCAATGGAGATGTAGGTGCTATCCAAGGAAACTGCGTTACGAACGTTGGGTTGCAAGAGCAACCAGTCCGTAGTTAACTCAATAGCCTTTCCGGGGTCGCCATTAGTTTGATCCGCATATTGAATGAACTTTGCTTGCGCAGAATCCAAGATGGCATGCACCTCGAGCAAGGAAGGTGGGCTGCTCTGCATCACCTGCGTGGGAGATTTGCATTGTGAAAAAATCAGGGCGATTCCCACAAGCTCAAGAAGCCTTAGTGTTCTCATAATCTCATCGATACATTTATGATGTTCCAATCTCACGGATCCTTCACGCAACGGCAGGATTCACCTCCATAATCGCCTTCTCTGATTACGCCATGAACCGCGTCTTGTAAGCCAAAGCTAAGCGGTTGATTGAATGCAGGATTCGTGCTCGTCGTGCGAAAGAGTGCCCAATTATGTAGCTGATAAAAACTAACGGAGTCCTTGCCTCTGTAGAACGACCCCGCCGGAAGCGCCGAAAACCCACTGCTGTTGGTAGCACTGTTCCAATAGCCGACCTTACTTATGCCCATTGCTCGCATTTTCAGATCAGCTGCTAGTGGACCTCCAAGTGTCGTGAGCATTTCCGTAAATTCTGCATCGCTCGGTAGGTGCCATCCTTTCGGACATACTCCTTGCAACGCGGTTGCATTGTCATAGAGTCGTCCGTAAGTATCGCAATTCGCCGAGTTGTTGTAGTAGCACAAACTACCTGGTGCATCGAAATTAAGGTTTTGCGCCATCCAAACTTGTTTCCCGATGCAGACAGTCTTATAGGTCTGTCCATCACGTGCATCGGTGAACGGTTGACCACAAGATGAGTAAGAATAATCATCTGCACCGAAGTGATCGAATTGAAGCTTACTGAATGATGGCTGAATGTAGATCTGTCCCGAGGCATCTTTGTAGGCATCACCGGTACTATCACTATTGATCACAAGCCGTTGAACAAGCGAATCTTCCATAGCTTTCGCGAATGCATCTCCGACGAGAGAAGATGTACCGTCAGAAGATCCATACGAGTAATAGCTAATGGGTTGCTTAGATGTCCATGCCGATTGGATAGGATAATCAATATTTACTGTATAGCGTGCGATCGCGTCGGTTGGTCCTTGTTTCTGCCAACCTGAGTAACAGAAATTCCCCACGATGATCGTGCTGGGCATCTGCGAAAGTCCACCGATGTACTTGCCGGTAACAAAAACTCTATACGGATTTCCGCTTCGCTTAATAAATTGCTGCCACTTAAGCGGATTACTTCCTTCGTTATCCCAGGTACCCAAACGCAGTGATCCGTTGCGAATTGCCTCGGCTGTTCCTGGACCCAGAGCTTGATCGACATTAGCTACGAGATCGTCCTCTGTCAGCGGGATAAGATTTTGCGCCGAGTCCCACTTGATATCTCCAGTCACGACTTTTGCGCCGGAGTAAAATCCGTTTGGAAGTCCGTGTGAGTCGATGAACACCAATCCGTAATTCGAAAATGTGTTGAGTGTCTGAAGCGATTCGCCATAGCTCACTGTCACTTCAAAATCACTTCCTGCATTTTTGATACGAGCCACGAGCGCGTCTACTTCATCCTGATGATACAAACTATGCGAGTCACATTGGCCCAGAACAAACGGCGTATAGATGAGTACTTTCTTGTTAGGAATTGTGTGCGTAGCAAGTACATCGGGAGTTAATCGCAGCTCAAAATTTGCGGGCTCTCCACCTCGAGTGGGCGAAAGACTATCGGCGCCTACAACACCAAAACTAAAATTGGTATGCATGCCAGATTGTAATTCGATATCAAGATCGGTACTATCGAAAGCCCCAACACTTTTCACGCTCGGCAAACTCTTTAACCAATCGGCAGTGAGCATCATGACTTGCCCAGGAGTGCTCGAAAGATTTGCTTGCGCAAGATCGTAGAACTTCACCTGTACGGTATCCAATGTTTGCAGACCCACGAGGATCGAGGCAGACGAAGTAGTGTTGGGCCCTGTAGGTTGCGAAGCTTTACAACAGCACAATACAAATGCGACGGATACGAGTGCAAATATTTTCACAATATTCATCTTTTCATTCTTGACGTATTCTCAGCGATTACTTATCCTTAACACAACGACACGAAACTGCCCCCTTTTGAAGTTCCTGAAAGGTATCTAGCGTATTGCTCGAAGCTAAGACGCCCCAGGTTGACCAGTCGCCGCTACTGGCGGTAAGCGTCGTTGTTGTGCCGAAGACCGCAAGATTTCCGATTTCTCCGAATGCGTCGGGAATAGCAAGGTCCGCTGACTCGCCGCCCGGAAGTGCCGAGAATCCACTCCTGTTAGTGGCTCCGAAATTGGGACTACTCCAAAGCGATGACGTTGATTTGATCGCGCCGCCTCCGGAATCGCCTAAAGCAACAAATAGCGTTGACCACTCTGCATCACTCGGAACATGCCAACCCTTCGGGCAAACCCCTTGCACGCCGCTTGGTTCTGCCGTGCTTGGCGCTGCTCCTTGCATGAACGTTTGGAAGTTGTACAGTCTACCGTAGATCGCTCCGTTGGCTGGATCATTGTTGTAGGTCACGCTCCCCGGCGCATTGTAATTCAGATTCTGCGCCATCCAGTTCTGATCGCCGATGCAGACAGCCTTGTACACTTGTCCATCACGGCCATCGGTAAATTGCGAGACACAACCGCGATCATAACTATAGTCATCCGCACCCCAGTGTCTGAACAAGAGCGTGATGTGCTTGGACCGCAAGTTGAAGATGAACGCATCAAGATAGGTATCAAAGAATTCGGCATCGTCGGATTTCCGAAGATTCGCATTTCCAGTGCTGTCGTTATCGTTTGCCAGTCGTTGCACAAAGGTCTCCTCCATTTCCTTTGCGAAGTTGTCGGTGACCACCTCCGAGCTTCCATTCTCCAGTGTATAGCCATAATAGCTTATCGGATTCTTATCGAGGAACGCCGTTCGCATTGGATAAAGTATATTCCTTGCCGCGTCCGGAGTGCCAAAGCCACTGTAACACATGTTGCCGAATATTACCGTGTTGGGCATCGAAGGCTGCGACCGAATGTAATTCGTAGTCACGTACACTTTTTCGATACGGTTGAGGTTTTGGCGCTTCTGCCAGTTCGGTGTGAGGATGCTGATATTGGTCTGGGCATGGATCGATAAGTCCTTAGTGAGTAGCCGGTCGTACACGTCTTGTCCGGCTTGCAAGATCACAGCATTTCGATACCGAGCATCTGTAGTATCGCCGTCGTGGATATCAATTATCGTCCCACTCATGAAGGATTCGGGCGACCCATGCGTATCCATGATGACTAATCCATAATTGCCAAAAGTCGAAAGAATCGCCGGCGTACATTCTTCATCTTTCAATAATGTCACCACCAAACCTAACCCCGCACTCGAGAGACTATCAATCGTCTTTTGAATGGTAGGTTGAAGATGGAATTCCGTATATGCCGGAGCGTAGAGCAACACCTTTTTATTCTTGATGCTATTCTTCGAAAGTGTCCCAACGAGTTTGGGTGATTTGGGCATCGTGCGTGGGCCTCCACCACGGAAAATGGTTCGGCCGGAGTCATCAACGGGATCAAAGAAGTAAGTGGCTGTTAGTCCCGACTTAAGCACGATGTTAATATACACACTATCGATCGTCACTACCGTCTGCACGGTAGGCTGTTTCTGTACCCAGTTGGCCGTCAGCATGAGTGCTTTCCAGGGATCGCCATTGGTGGAATCGGCTTCCAGCAAAAATCGGTCATGCGCACTCGCCAAGATCCGCTCTACTTCAAGTAACGACGGAGTATTTTCCGAAGGTGCAGTTGGGGCTATCGACTTACATTGCGAAAAAATCAAAACGCAGAAGCCGAGTGCTAGTATTCTAACTATTTTCATGTCGAGCAATTTCTCGTAATTTGTTAATCTCAATCCTTCACGCACCTGCACCAGCCTCCACTCTGATTATAGGAATAATTCATCTGTGCGTCATCATTGGAGTTGCTAGTGCGTATATCTCAATGCAACAAAACGCACAATTACTTCGCGACGATCGGTATATGTATCTCAACCAGAATATTAGATGGATCCGTTATCGGTAACGGATAGCGCTCGAAGTCAAAGGAAAGTTTTGGATCCATTTTGCAGTTTGACTTCGGCATCCATTCACCATAGATCTGCGCAAAGAAATCGGCCAATACATTCAGCGCACCACGATACGTGAAAATCGCATAGTGCGCTTCGGGCACTTCCCTGCCTTTCATTTCGCTTGGAATGTTGGTGAGATCGGTGACCTCTCTAGATGCGAGATAATAATATTTCGGAAACTCACCGGGTTTCATCACAAGGTCGCGAGAGTAATCTTCGAAGCCGATGGATATCTCAGGCGTGACTGCGTTCGGAATCTGATTCGTTCGTGCACCGAGTTCGTCCCACGCTTCACGAATACTTGAGATCCCATTCTCCGTGTAACGCTCGATGCCAATAATCCGAAAGCTCGGCTTGGTTGCAAAAATTGGTTCTGTGATCATTCTGAAAGTAAGATTTGTACAAACAAATATAGGCGCAAATTGGGGAAAGTCGACGTGCGTCTAGAACTTTTAATTAAGGAAGGTGGCGTTTTGTGGGATTATATGGGTAATAATGGCTTTATATTCCTTAGAATGGGTTAATAGTCTATGGAAATGCTAAATAATGTTATTTTATGTAGCTTTATGGGTTAAAATCCCAATATATGGGGTAAATCCGTAAAACTGTCCTACACTCCGTACTTTTGCAGATGGTAAATAGAGTAAGTATGAGAAAGAATATTTCTTCTGATGCTAAGTGGGAGCCGATCGTTGGATACTCGCGAGCAGTGCGAATAGGTAATATCGTAGCCGTTTCTGGGACGACTTCGACAGGACCGAATGGGGAGTTGCTCCATGCCGGCAACGCGTATCTTCAAACGAAGCAGGCTCTCGAGAACATCGCCTCCGCTCTTTCGAAGGTCGGTTGCACGATGAAAGATGTGATCCGCACGCGGATCTACGTGACCGACATCACGAAGTGGGAGGAGATCGGCAGAGCACACGGCGAGGTGTTCGGAGAAATTCGACCTGCGACCACGATGGTCGAAGTGCGGAATTTGATCGACCCAGCGCTCCTCGTCGAGATCGAAGCCGATGCTGTCATCTCGAGCGATTAGATCACGCTCGCTCCATTCTCCTACACTTTGTCTCGAATCACGCATCGCGTAGAGCGTAACCTCCGAACTTTAGAACTAATAAGCGTTTTTATATTCGGGCTAAAGTGCTAAGCTTTTTGCCCTCTGGGCGATCGACGTATTTTTTCCACTGACTTTTTATTACATGAAATATCTTGTCCTGTTCGGACTCTGCGGAGCACTCACGCTTTCAATGTTTGGCCTCTCCTCGTGCAGCAAAAAAGGGGGAAGCACACATGTATTACGTGATGGCAAGGGAGGAAAGCACCTCGGTGGAACATTCTATACCAACGAGACCGGAGACCTCCGCTCGCTCGATCCTCCTCAGATCAACGACGAAACCTCGAGCCATATCGGCGAAAATATTTATGATGAGTTGCTTGCCTTCGACAAAGATCTGAAGCTCAAGCCATCGCTTTCGGCGTTGCCGGAGATTAGCACTGATGGACTTACCTATACTTTCCATCTCCGCACCGATGCATATTTTCAGGATGATGCATGTTTCCCAAATAGCAAAGGGAGAAAATTCGTCGCGCAAGACGTAGTCTATTGCTGGACTCGTGCGTGTGATCCTCGCACGAACACACTTGCCTACCCGTACTTTCAAGTGATCAGTGGTGCGAAAGAATATTTCGAGAGCAAGGGTACGATTGCGGGCGTAAAGGGATTGCAAGCACCAAACGACTCGACTGTTGTCATCACACTTATCAAGCCCTTCTCACCATTCATCAGCTATTCTATGCTGGGCAATAGCTTCATTTATCCGCATGAAGCCGTCGAGAAATATGGCAAAGATTTTACGCATCACGGCGTCGGCACAGGGCCGTTCCGTTTTGTCGAATACAAAGAGAGTCAGTATTGCTTGCTGGTGCGCAACGAACATTATTGGGGCAAGGACGATGATGGAAATCAACTCCCTTATCTCGACACGGTGAAGTTCTCATTCATGAAAGATAACAAGACGGAGCTCTTGAGCTTTAAACAAGGCAAGCTAGATCATGTTTATCGTATACCCGCCGAGTTTTTTCAGGATGTAGTCGATGAGAATAAAAACCCACGGGGTGAATACAAGAAATATCAGATCATCCATTTGCCTTCGATGGCATCGCAGTTCTATGGATTCAACACTCGAACCGGCGTATCGAATGTGCACTTGCGTCGTGCGTTCGCCTTTGCGATCGATCGTACGAAGATCATCAAGTACGTGCTGAAGGGTCAAGCCGCCGGACCTGGTATACACGGCATCGTGCCACCTTCCATGCCGGGCTATCCGATCAATGATGTTTATGGATTCACGTTCAACCTCGATAGCGCGAAGCACGAACTCGCTCTGGCTATGAAAGAATTGAACAACGTTTTGCCCGACGTCACGCTGCAACTGAACTCCGGTGGCTCGCGCAATGAAGAGGTTGCACAAGCGATACAATCCCAACTCAGCGAGAATCTTGGTGTCAAAGTCAAGTTGCAACTCGTCGAATGGGCGCAACATACAGCTATGATCGACGAAGGTAAAGCCAAGTTCTTCCGTCTTGGCTGGATCGCCGATTATCCTGACCCGCAGAATTTTCTGAACTTGCTTTATGGCAAGAACATACCGGCATCGGGACCAAGCTCGATCAACTCGACACGATATTCAAATCCGGAAGTGGATACTCTATACGATCAAGCGATCGCAGAAACCGATCGCACAAAGATCAACGCACTCTGGGCCCGAGCAGAGAGCTTAGCCATGTACGACGCACCGATGCTGGTGCTTTATTACGACGAGGACTATCACACCCTTCAACCGAACGTACGTGACTTCCCCGCAAACGCGATGAACCGGATCCCGCTCAAGGCAACTTGGTTTTCGGATTAAATTACGGTTCTGATAATTCGTTGTTTTCTCGAGAGCCCCGAATGGCATGCGTCCTGCGTTTCGATGAAATGCAACGCCGCCCCTCCGGGGCTTTTGAATTCAAAAATATATCAGTCCCAGGGTTTCGCCCGCTTGGGGCGGACTACACCCTGGGCTGCGAGTTTACCGCCGCTCCGCGGCTAAATACTCATCAAAAAAACACAGGCCAATTAATCCTACAATCTTTTTTTACTCGAACTAGTCAAAACATTTCTTAATAAAATCTCCTCTCCCAACGCTGTAAGTCCGCCGTGGCGGTGGAGAGGTTGGGTGAGGGTCCCGATCCTGAACAAAAAAAGCATCGTCCTCTTTCGAAGCCGATGCTTTTAATAATTCCGATCTCGTCGCAGACTTAATGCACGACCGCTAGCTTAGTCGCTTTCTCTACAACTCCATCTATCAAGCTGCGCACGAAATACTCCCCTGCTGGAAGATTCGAAGTCGCGATAGTGAAGCTGCTTTTGCCAACTGGTAGATTACCCGAGGCGATTTGACGGATCGAACGACCGGCCGCATCATAGACTGTAATTTCCGCCTGCGATGCTTTTGTATTTGTAAGCACAAGTTTCGTCTCGCTGCGACTCGGATTCGGAGAAACAGATTGCGTGATTTCCGTAGCAACGGCTGATGCCTCGACACCACTTGACGGACGTACATTCACGACAAACTTCGGAGCGAGATTCCACAGATCGGAGCAATCGTCACCATTCGAACCATCACCGTTGACGGCATTGCCGACAGCGTAGAGCGTATCGAATCCTACTTTCGTAGGCGCGGTATAGTTGAATGTAAAGTTGATCTTACCATTCACAAAAGCCTTCGCAGTTTTCTGTGTTAGCTCTGTACCCGATTTCTTCAATCCGTCTGTGCCCGCTGTAAGCACCCCGGAGAACGTCGAGATGTCACATCCCGCGCCGAACTCGGCAGGATTGCTAATCTGCAGCATGAATTGATACGTTTTGCCAACGAAAAAATTCGTATCGGCAGGTGGGATAAATGCAACGCTCGTCGCGGCATTTTTCGATGTACAATGACAGGAGCATCCTACATTATTGTTGCCGGCTTTATTCGTAACGCCCGTATATCCGCTTGGATTGCCGAGCGCACTATATCCGATATAAACAGTCGAGAGTCCAAAAAAGGCCAAGACCCAAACGGATCGATTCAGCAAATTCTTTCTCGGTATCAAATTCATTCTCATACGTTCTCTAATCAAAGTTAGGAGCTTCATTTTCGTCGATCTATAAAAGTAGCTTGCCCAGTTGTGGCTCTCGATTTATAGACACCAAATCCTAAATCTCCGAGTCAAAAAGTGGCTCAGGGATTTTTCTTTTTTGTTGGGATTGAGAGACAATGCGTCAAGACTCGACGCGCATAGTGCACATAGCAAAACTTTCGAATGTGGAAATCCCCCAAAAATGATGAAGGGTTCCGAGAAGGAACCCTTCGATCCATCTCAGACGGTTTAGTGCCTTACAACCATTCGAACTTCCTGTACCAAGTTA
>JBDTCS010000309.1:0-20634 GCA_039923455.1 Kapaibacterium sp. (SeqCode)
GGTACATCCAAAAAGTCAAACGAAGGACTTCGGATTATCGGCGTACTCCGAGAAGCCGATTGCGTACACATTTCACTCTCGAGATAAAGCGTGGAATACGTAGTCCGCGCACCCAAACTCCCCCAATCGGCTCCCCCAGTTTTAGTCATTCTTCATGGCTACGGAGCAGACGAACATGACCTCTTTTCCATTTCCGAGCAGCTTGATGATAGGCTTTTGATCATAAGCCTCAGAGCACCGATCCAACTCGCCGGTGGTGGGTATGCTTGGTACCATCTCGAACAAACAATCAAGGGTCTTATGGCCGACGACGAGAGCCGTCACCAAAGCGAACAATTACTTCTTGCTGCGATTCCCGAGATCATCGAAGCTGTTGGCGGCGATGCATCAAAGCTTCATCTCATGGGATTCAGTCAAGGTGCCGCCATTAGCTATGCACTGCTATCTCGCAAAGCGGAATTCACGGGCGATACAAAGCTGCGTTCGCTCATCGCGATGTCCGGATACATTCCGCGAGATGTGATACCCACATTGAGAGCAGAGACGTTTACCGAATTTCCGGTGCTTATCACGCACGGAGAGTTCGACGACCTTGTTCCAGCAATTGCACTGGACGAAGCCGAAAGCCTGCTCCGATCACGAGGAGCAAATGTCATAGCAAAACTGTACGAAACCGGCCACGGATTATTGCCCGAAACTATTAGTGACATTTCGAAGTGGCTCACGAAGCGATTAGATAATCCGATTTAGTGTTCGATCACGAACCAAGCGATATTTTTGTAGACTTTTCGATCTTTATTTACTCTAGCAATACATGGCTCGAACGATGATGGCATTGCGCAAGACGAAGCGCGCGCGTGGTGCCGAAATGCAGGAGATTCCAATTCCGGAAATCAAGCAGAACGAAGTACTGATCAAGATTCACGCATCCAGTTTGTGTGGCACCGATGTGCACATCTACGAATGGGATTCGTGGGCACAGTCGCGTATCAAGACTGTCCCCTACACCGTCGGTCACGAGACGACCGGCGAAGTAGTCAAAGCCGGCAGCGCAGTATCGCGAGTTAAAGAAGGCGACATCGTTTCTGTTGAGACCCATATTCCGTGCATGCATTGCAAGCAATGCTTAACCGGTCAGATGCACATCTGCCACAACGTACAGATACTCGGTGTCGATCGAGATGGTGCTTTTGCAGAATATCTCGCGGTTCCGGAAATAGTACTTTGGAAAAATGACGCTTCGATCGCGCCGGAATTTCTTTCCATTCAAGAACCACTTGGCAACGCCGTACATGCGACGCTCATTGAGCCGGTGCATGGAAAAAGCGTGGTGATCTTAGGTGATGGACCTATAGGACTCTTCGCCGTCGGTGTTGCACGTGCAGCCGGAGCGACTAAAATATTTTTGACGGGGCTGGATGAGTTTCGACTCAAGATCGGCAAGAAGATGGGCGCGGATCACATTATCGATGTTTCCAAAATGGATTCTGTCGAGTTTGTGAAATCGCAGACGGACGGAATCGGCGCGGACGTTGTGATCGAAATGTCAGGTGCTACGAAGTCGATGCAGGACGGTATCGCAATGTTGCGTCGGGGCGGGCGGTATTGCTTCTTCGGAATTTTCAAGGATAACCTTGTGCCAACGCCACTGAATGATATCGTCTTTAACGGCGGTACTTTCTACGGCATCAACGGACGCTTGATGTTTGATACGTGGTTCACGGTTTCGAATATGCTCTCTTCGGGAAGGCTCGATGTGCGTCCTGTGGTGACGCACAAAATGCCGCTCACCGATTTTGCAGAAGCTTTCGAACTCATGATTGAAACGCCGAAGAAAGTGGGCAAGATAGTACTCTTCCCCGATACTTCCTTCATGAAGTAACATATTCAAGTCTCATAGTCTATCAAGCTTCTCTTATTTTGTCTTCTTATTTCGATGGTAAATACAAATAATTCGATCGTTGATTCCGATGTCAAGTTGCTTCAGATCGGCCACTCACCGGATCCCGATGATGCATTTATGTTCTATGGTTTTGCGTCGAAGCGCGTAACGATTCCAGGTTTTGAGATCGATCACGTGCTCGCAGATATTCAGTCACTCAACGTCCGCGCGATGACGGGTGAACTTCCCGTCACAGCGATCAGCGCACACGCCTATCCTTACGTTGCGGATAAATACTGGATCATGAAGACCGGTGCATCGATGGGTGAAGGGTATGGGCCAATCATCGTCAGCAAAAAATACAAGACGATGGAAGAGCTCAAAGGCAAAGTGATCGGTCAACCGGGAAAGTTAACGACTGCAAATCTTTTGCTGCAGATCTGGTTTGGTGATATTAAGTCGGTCGAGATGGAGTTTGATCAGATCATTGACAACGTGCTTTCAGATGAAGTCGACGCAGGTCTGCTTATTCACGAAGGACAGATCACTTGGCAAGATTACGGGCTGAACAAGCTCGCCGATTTCGGAGAGATCTGGCGCGATCAATCGAACGGACTTCCGCTGCCGCTTGGACTTGATTGCGTGCGAAAAGATCTCGGTAGAGAGACTGCGATAACTATATCCAATGCGTTGCAAGAATCTATTCGATGCGCTTATGAGAATCAAGATGCTTCGATCCCTTATGCACTCGAGTGGGGACGCGGAATATCGGTTGAACTCGGTTCTAAGTTCGTGAAGATGTACGTCAACGATGTCACACTCGATATGGGTGAGCGCGGAAAGCAAGCTCTCGATCTACTCTTTTCGATGGCGCACGAGAAGAACATTCTGCCGGCCGTGGGACCTATCGAATTACTCTAAACTCGAATTGTTTTAAGCAGAAATTGATACTCGCGAGTTGACTTCTTAACTCGCGAGTATCGGTAGACTTGGCATTACGATGTTCGCATTCACATGCACATCGAGCCTCGCTGAATCGAGCACACTCACGGGGTACTCCCCTTCACCATATTCAGCAAGTATATCATACAGCGTTGTACGCTCGGCGGGTGTGAATCCTGATTCGCGAATAAGATCGAGTGTCTCTTTCGTTGTCGTGGTGTGAACGAAGTTTGCCGACGCGTGGACGTTTTCTTCCTCGAGTGTTCCACCAAAATCATCAGCACCGAAATGCAGCGATATCTGTCCGATCTTCTTACCCTCTGAGAACCAACTTCCTTGAATGTGTGGAAAGTTATCGAGATAAATTCGGCTGATGGCGATCATCTGCAAATAGCGCGTACCGGTGGCGTAAGTCGGTATGATCTTCTCGAGTGGTGTATTGCCAGGCTTAAAGCTCCACGGAATGAAAGCGGTAAAACCTTGATACTCATCTTGCAGCGCACGAATGACTTCGAGATGCTCGATGATATCTTCGTCCGTTTCGAGATGTCCGTACATCATCGTCGCGGTAGTCTTGTATCCGAGCTTGTGCGCTTCGCGCATCACGTTCAACCAATCCTCGCTCGTGCCTTTTTTACTGGATATCTTTTTCTTAACTTTGTCGGATAGAATTTCAGCACCGCCACCAGGGATCGAATTGAGTCCCGCTGCTTTGAGTTCAGCGAGTACTTGCGGTATCGAGAGTCCGGAAACCTCACTCATACCAATGATTTCACTCGTTGAATAAAAGTGTGGATGTATTTCCGGCACCTCTGCTCGAGTGCGTCGAACCATCTCTTTGTAATACTCGAATGGAATAGCCGGATTCACACCACCCTGCAACAGAACAGTCTTGACACCACGGCTTGCACTCGATTTGAATTTCGCGATCATCTCATCGACCGAATGCGTGTACGCATCAGCATCACCTTCATGACGATAGAATGCGCAGAAAATGCAATCGATATTGCAGATGTTTGTGTAATTCGGATTGGAGTCAATCACAAATGTGACTCGTCGTTCCGGATTCATTCGGTAACGGACCGTTTCAGCGAGCTCTGCGAGATCAAGTAAATGCGCGTTTGACAATAGCCAAAGCCCTTCTTCACGCGTAAGGCGCTCCCCTGCGTTGACCTTTTGTTTGATCGTATCTATCACGTCAGTGTTTTAAGATTAGCGATTTATACTTTAGCTGCTGCTGTGCTCTGCTGTTCGATCGACTGCAATTCGCTTTCGAACTCGATGATCGCATTTTTCTCAGCTTCCCCGAGACGATAGGTGAATGCATTGAGATAACGCTCTACTTCTTCTCGCGTCATGCCGATCTTTTTTCCGTGCTCACGTCCGATCTCTCCGTATCTGCCGGCCGAAAACTTTAGCGAGTGCTCGAGTGCTTTCTCGACCGCATTGCGATGCGATGTCGGCATGTCCTTGCGAGCGGCCCAGACTGCAAACACGAATGGCAAAGATTTCCAGGCGTACCATTCTTCCGCAAGGTCATACACATTCAGAAAGCTTTGCAAACCTCCAAGTGCAACGCGCTTCAGTGCTTCGTCGCCGATCAGAAGTACGGCATCGAATTTTGCATAATCATTCTGCGAACTCGTCGGATGCAATGTCTCGAACTTCACGTTGCGAATACCATGCTTCTTCTCAAGTAAGACTCGAAGCAGATCAACGCTCGTCGAGGTTTCAGCAGTGATACCAATTTTCTTACCCGCGAGATTGCTCCACTCATAGTGCGAGTAAAGCAAAACAGACATCACTTTGCCGGTGACTGCGACACCATAAGCAAGCATATCGAAGTTGTCGCGTAACTTCATGAAATCCTGCAAAGAAAGCGGCCCCGCAGTTATCTTTCCATCTTGCGCAAAGCGACCGAACACGCGAGGCGTGAGTGGTGCCTCTTGCACTTCATTTAGATCTGGTTGAAAGAATGCATAGAACGGCACCGAGTTCAAATACGGCATTCTACTTACGACGCTTGTGCCTTCTTTCGGATATACTTCGAGTGGGTTGTACCAAATGTCACGCTCGACCGGAAGTTTACCAGCATCGTGAATGATTGCGATCAACTTGCCTTTCGCAAGTTCCATCGGACTGATCGCTCCGGCATCATGAGCAATGCGCTCTTCGCCGACCGTACCATCCATGTCATCAGCACCAAAGTTGAGTGCGATCGTCGCGACCTCTGCCGTCAGCATCACCCAATACGCCTTAATGTGTGGCATATTATCGAGCATCAATCGAGAGACTGCGATAGTCTTCAGATCATCGATTGCACTCGTGAACGCATTACGTGTCTTGATGCCTGTATCGCCGGGCTGAAACGCGAGTGGGATGAATGAGAGAAAGCCATTCGTATCATCCTGACACTCACGAACACGAATCATGTGCTCGACGCGCTCTTCCAAAGTCTCGATGTGACCATAGAGCATGGTTACATTGCTCTGAAGTCCAAGTTTGTGCGCTGCGCGATGCACTTCGAACCAAGCCTTTGCACCGATTTTCTGATTAAAGAGTTGCTTCCGCACACGCTCTGAGAATACTTCGGCACCACCACCCGGGAGTGTTCGCAAACCGACAGCTTGCAATTCGCGCAATACTTCTTCGTGCGTCTTCTTGAATTTCTTTGCGAAGAAATCAATTTCGACGGCCGTGAATGCCTTTACATCAATGTTTGGAAATTTCTGCTTTATTGTGCGAACCATGTCCACATACCACTCCCACGGCCAATCAGGATGCAAGCCGCCGGTGATGTGTACTTCGTGCAGATCCGGACGAAGCTTCGAGAGCATTTCATCCATCGTCATCTCATAGGCCTCGGCTGAACCTTTTTTCACGGCGAAATCACAGAACTTGCAAGCAAGTACGCAGATGTTCGTCGGTTCGAGTTTTCGGTTCAGAACAAAATAGACGCTATCGCCCGACTTCGCGCGAGCGACTTCGTTCGCCATCCTGCCCACGCCTATCAGATCGTGAGATTCGAATAGCAAAAGCCCGTCTTCTTTGGAAAGTCGTTCGCCGGAGCGGACTTTCTCCCAGATCGGATTGAGTGCCGGGTCTCTAAAAGTGAGTGTTTTGGATGAAATCATTGCTCAGGGTTACAAGTGCCCGTTAGTACTACGAGTTCACACCGACCATAACAAATGATAGTCGAATGATGCTCCAAATTTGCATAAGAATATTCAGATTTTTAAGGCCAATATCTCTGCAAATTCAGTCATCCTATGCGAAGCCAAACTCCCTCCACCTGCTATCTACGCGTGCTGTTATCTCGTCCGGTATCTCGCACGGATTAGGATAACCGGGCTTCCAAGTCGCATCGATGCCGAGCACACCTTCATGAATTGTGCTGATCCCGGTGAGGGTCGATCGTGTGAACATCACGTCACGAGCTGCATCGAACCGTGTAAAGATGCCCCAGATCACTTCCATATCCTTATGAAGATTCACATCTTCGCTGACTGCTGCGACGATCTTGATACCCTTCGGAAGCTTGCCGATCATGGCTTCGCTCACCAGTTTTTGGACGACTTCTCGTCCGGCGGTCACGATCGGATGCGTGAATTGATTCTCTTGATGCTTGGCTGCATTCTCGTCGCTCTTGTATGCACCTGCTACTTTTACGACCAAGAGCACTCCTTCAAGGACAACCGAGTCTACAATTCGAAAATCCATTGATGTGATGCTCGCTTCTGAGTTAGTGCCAACTTGTTGAAGTAACTCGCTCGCTTGACGTGCCGGATAATTTCCACCACTCGCTGAGGTCATCATTTTTTCCGTCGCATCGAGTAGCATCTTCGAGCCAAGATTCATCGTGTAGCTTGTGAAGTCAAGCGTATCGAGCGGGACGTTCTGCAGCAACAAAAAATCGTAGCGCGGATCGAAATTGTCTCGGAGCGCTCGGAGCAATGCGCGGAAATCACGATTGTCAACGCCACTACTCGCGACTATCAGACACTTCGTTAGCGAGAGCTGTCCATCCGTCGAAAGTGAGAGCGCAGTTTTCATCGCCTCCTTCGCATAACGCTGATTCGTTGCAACGCCGAGAAGATTGTGAAAACCAGCTTCGTAAAAAGCCCAAACGTCTTTTATTTCCGGATGCGTTAGCTTTGCGAGCGGACCAAGAATAAGTTGTGTGGCATCGCCGAGCCACTTATCTTCCATCGGTGGTTTGCCAACTACTGTCGCAGCAAAGATCGGATTCGTGCGATGCGTGATCGCTTTGATCTTGAATACGGGAAACATCCCCGCATGCGAGTAATGCCCGAAGTGATCGCCGAACGGTCCTTCGAGTCTGCGTTCATTCGGAGCAACAATTCCTTCCAGCACAAACTCAGCGTTTGCCGGAACGTCTATTCCGATTCGCTTACCTCTCGACATCACAGTTGGTGACCCGCGTAAGAACCCAGCGAACATCGCCTCGTCGATTCCTTCCGGGAGTGGCGCAATAGTCGCAAGCAGGAGCGCGGGATCTGTACCAACAGCGACCGCAACTTCAAGCGGTTGATTTAGCATCTCAGCCTGACGGTAGTGAAACCCTCCACCTTTTTGGATCTGCCAGTGAATGCCCGTTTCGTCAGGTCCGAAAACGTGAATACGATACATGCCGATGTTTCGCTTCTTCGTCAGCGGGTCGTATGTAAAGACTTCCGGCAGTGTGATAAACTTACCACCATCATCCGGCCATGTCGTGAGGATAGGAAGCTTTGAGAGATCAGGTGAATCAATAACCTGCTGACTTTGTGCGCTTTGTGTGTGACTCCCTCGAGCTCCCCAAAGCCTTGAAAACAAAGGGCTCGCGGCCTTGAAGATATTCGAGGGTTTCGGTGGAAGCATCTCTTCCACTAAGTGAATTAGCTGCCGACCAAGTTCACCAGGATGATCACCGAGCGCCAACTCTACTCTGCGATCGCTCGAGAGAATATTCATCGCAAGCGGGTACTTACTACCACGAATATTCTCGAATAGCAACGCAGGACCACCCTCCATCATTGATCGGATTGCGATCGCGGAAGCCTCCAGATACGGATCGACCTCGGCAGTAACGCGTCGCAACTGACCCTCACGCTCGAGAGTAGTTATAAACTCGCTAAGTGTATCGAAGCCCTTACGTGGTGCCACAATAATTTGCGAAAGTAATTTGCTTTAGTGAGTGAATGCGAATTAATCGATCACATCACTCCAACCCTCACCATCACACCATTCGCATGGTTCGCCTGAACCGGAAACGGAGACGTCAGCATCGATCACGCCGGTACCGCCACACACTTCACACTTTTCCTTTACATGCTCAATAACGAAACTACCCTCAGTCGCACGCAAATAATATCTCGCGATCGAATCCGATGCGTCGCGAACAAGATACGATGTTAGTCCAGGTTGCGCTTTTGCTTCATCAACTTCGTACTCGTCATCATCTGCTTCTATGATCTGGGGCAGTTCACTCCAAGAGACAGACATCTCATCTTTAAGCAACAAATATGCTTGACCGAAGAGCGGTCTGCATTGCTCCTCCCACTGCTTCACAAACTCCAACTCGACACGAGATCGTTTGACGAAGTAAGCCTTCAAGAATTCGCGATCACTCATAATATTGCTGAATAAAAATAACGGTACGAAATAAAGATAACTTTGTTAAATAGCAAGTCCACCCGTCAAGCTAATAATATTTCCTGTAATGTATGCTGCTTCTGTGCCGGCTAAATATCGGACGAGACTCGTGATCTCTGAGACTTCCGGTAACCTACCAATCGGGATCATCGCGCTATATGCCTCCAAATTTGCTTCGGTTGCTTGAGCAAGCACGGGCACTGCGATACCATTGATAGTAATTCCTGAACTTGCATTCTCGACAGCCGCCGAACGCAACAAGCTCGCGAGCGCTTGCGATGCTGCACTTTGTACCGAGATGGTTGGTGCCGATATCGGTGCCTGACTGCCTGGCAATAGGAGTGAAATTATACGTCCCCACTCGCGATCACGCATGTGGGGCAGCACTGCGCGAATCACATTAAATGCTGAGTAATAGGTCGTCTGCATCACCGCCGCGAGATCTATATTTGCCATGGAGTGCAACTCATCAGCGTGCACACCAACACCTGTTGTGACAAGAGTATCGATCGAGCCGAATTCACTTGCAACGTACATCACCATCCGGTCAACTTGTTCCGTATCTGCGAGATCACACTTGATGACGCGCACTCTACCTTCCGTAATCTCTTTAAGTCGATCGCTCTCCTCCACCGCGAACTCCGTTTGTTCAGAGAACGTCAGTGCAATGTCATACGCTTCGTCAAATGCGAATGCTTCGACGATATCGCTTGCGATCTCCGAATCAAACCCCGTCAATAATAACGTCCGCTCTCTGGCCATTCGTAATTGTTATTCTAATTCATCGGCTCGCCAACCGTCGCCAACAGCGATGCCGCACTGCATTAACACTTTATTGACAAAACCCTGCACATACTCCTCGACCGTCTCGGGTACAAAATACAGCGGCGGTGAGATTGGCATAATGATCGCACCACTTTGCGACAGATCAGCACATTGTCGAAGTGTGATCGTCGAGAGCGGAGTCTCTCGCACGCAAATAATCAACTTGTATCGCTCCTTCAGACAAACGGCGGCAGTTCTCGTGATGAGTGTGTCACCAATTCCGGAGGCGATCTTACCAATCGTGCTTGTCGTCGCAGGTATAATCACGAATGCATCCAGGGCAGTCGTGCCGGATGCAAGCGGTGCGGTGAGATCCGTATCGGCAAATTGCCTTTTGCAGTATGGCGCGAGCGAGTGTGCGGGATCGTTCATCTTTAGCTCATCCTTCAGAACCGCTTTCCCCCACTTGGACATCACCAAGAATTTATCGTGAGGATATCGCTTGAGAAAATCAACGGCATAGACTGCACCGCTTGAGCCGGTGATTCCAACGGCGATGCGGGGCACCCGCGCCTGCGTGATCGGAGCTATTTTGCTTTTGCTCATGCGAAACTCACTCCGATGATAACGAACAAAAACACAACGAAGCCGAGCACCGCATTAATCTTGAAGAATGCCATCTCGACATCGGTCGCCTTTTTCTGCTCAAGATAAAGCAACAACCCGGCAAGCAACAAAAGCATAAGTGTGAGTACGCTACCACGGAACGCGCTGATATAGACTATCGTAAGCAACAGAAACGCTGCGACATGAATCAAAGCCGAAAGTCGAAGTGCGCGAACGGAGCCATAACGCGATGACATCGAGTGCAAGCCTTCTTTGCGATCAAACTCTTCATCCGCGGTTGAATAGATTATGTCGAATCCCGAAACCCACATCCATGTAAAGAGCGATAAAAAGATCGCAGGCATTGCACCGCTCATATCGGGACGCACAGCAAGGTACGCTCCCAATGGTCCGAGAGCAAGCGACAAGCCTACTCCGAAATGTGCGAGTGAAGTGAATCGCTTCATGAATGGATAGATCGCGAATACCAATAGCGGAATCGGTGAGAGCGCCAAGCATAGCGGATTCAGTTGCCATGCCGATACGAGATACAAAACCAGTCCCGCTATTAAAACTCCTCTCGCCTCACCCATCGACATTCTTCCTGATGGAAGATCACGCATTGCGGTTCGCGGATTTTTCGCATCGATGTGCCGATCAATAATTCTGTTCAGGGCAAAGCCAACAGTCCGAGCTCCGGTCGCAGCAAGCAGAATGAACACACCGATACGAATCAACTCTGATGTTTGCGGTAGGGGTCGTCCAGCCAACACGTCGCCATGCAAAGCGAGCGCCATACCACTAAAGATAACGGGTAAAGAAAAAACTGTATGTTCGATCTTGACAAACGAAAAGAATTTCTTCATTCGTATTGATTATTGTTTCTCGGGGGTCGTTGATACCAAAGTCTGTAGAGCCATCGTGTATCCTTCTGCGCCGTACCCCATTATTCTGGTGACATTCGAAAGCCCATCAAAGACACTATGCTGACGAAAGGCCTCTCGTTTTGATAGATCGGATAAGTGAACCTCGATCATCGGTTTCTTGGTGCCTGCCACAGCATCGCGCAAGGCGTAGGAATAGTGCGTAAACGCTCCGGGATTGAAGATAATCGCATCAAACCAATGACGATTATTTTGCAGCGTATCGATTAGAATTCCCTCGTGATTTGATTGAATGCACCGAAGCTCAGCGCCAAGCGAACCAGCGAGCGTCATAAGTTCGGAAAGAATCTCCTCTAGCGTTGCGTGACCGTAGATTTCAGGTTCTCGTTCACCGAGCAAATTCAGATTCGGACCATTAAGCACAAGAATATGCATTGGTGTCGTGATTAGGCGATAGAGATCATGAATTCGATAGCAGCACGAACCGATGCATCGGGCACCGACGGTATGACGATGCCTTGCCCGATGGACGAAAGCAACACGAGTCGGTTTTCATCGCGGCTGCGCTTCTTGTCGCGTCGCATCGCAGCAAATATTTCGGTGGCAGAAAGATCAGGATTCGGAACAATTGGAATTCGTCCAAGCACGATCTCAATCTCTCGCCACTCTTCTTCAGATAATATTCCGAGCTTTTGCGAAAGCCAAGCGGCCGTTCGCATTCCAAGCGCGACGGCTTCACCGTGGAGATACACTCCAAACCCTGCTGTCGATTCCAGTGCATGTGCAAACGTGTGGCCGAAATTTAGCAACTCACGTATGCCGTTATGATGCTCGAACTCATCTCGCTCGATATAGCGGAGTTTCTCTTGTACCGATTCTCGAATAAGTTGTTCGTAACTTGGATCAACACCACGTATCAATCGACGAACGGATTTCGAAAGCGTCTGCCACATTGTTGGTGAACCAATGAGCGCATACTTAAAGATTTCCGCGAGACCGGCGTGCACCTCTCGTTTTGGAAGTGTCTTAAGAAAAAGCGGATCGATCAGCACCAGCTTTGGTGGATAGAATGTACCGAGTAAATTTTTCGTATTCGCATGATCGATGCCTGTTTTGCCACCGAGCGATGCATCGACTTGCGCGAGCAGTGTGGTTGGAACGTGAATGACCGGAATGCCACGTTTGAAAAGGCTTGCAGCCATTCCCCCCAGATCGCTGACGACTCCACCTCCAATCGTAATTATAAGTCCTGCGTTGCGAGAAATGTCAAGCTCCCGCATCGAATCAAGCAATTCAAAGAGTGCTTCCTTCGATTTACTCGCCTCACCTGGCTCGATTGCAAGTTGATGGAGCTGCGCTGTTGACTTGATCTCAGTGGTGATCTTCCCTACAAGCTTCGTCGTATGAAGTTTGGAAACATTTTTATCGGTAAGAAAAAGAACCGATTGCGCCTTAGCATCACGAATCGCGCTCGTAATTTCTGTCGTCGCAATTCCACTCCCGATCGAAAATGGATAATCGCCGAGCGCGCTTTTTGCGACGAACGTTTGAAAGCGTGGACGCAATCCTACATGCCGCGACATTTGCTCTAGCGCCTTAAACAATTCTTCGGCGAGTTCGTCCGGCGTGCGTTCGTCACCTTTGGGGCTGCGCGTCACGAAATGGAGCGTTGCTTGTTCGTAGAAATGGACGCGACTATCGAGGAGCGTACGAATCCTTAGTGCGAGGTCATCCGGTCCGGAAGCCCGAAGCAACGGTCGTTCGCGGCCTTCGAGTATACTTCGAAGAACTTGTTTTGTGGCTTGCTTGACTGTCACATCGACCCATACCACAACCCCCGAGCCACGCATGATCGCACGATTCACAGGCCTAATCACCGTACCACCACCGGTTGCGACGACCATAGGCTTGCTCGAGTAAGCATGTTTTGACACTTCGAGTAGCTCAGTAGTTTCGAGATCACGAAACTGACTTTCCCCGCCGGTACCAGAAAATATTTCGCCCACGCGTGATCCAATTTTTTTCTCAACCGCGTAATCGAGGTCTACGAAGCCATACCCGCTTTTCGAAAGTCGAGCAGCTAGCGCTTGACCGATCACCGATTTACCGGCGCCGGGAAGACCGGTCAAATAAATATTGCGTCCTCTCCAAGTCATCGCTTTTTCAAAAGTTCGGTGAATCTGGCTCTTCGTGGGTTGATCCGCTCATTTAGCTCGTCCATCGTATCTCCTCCAAATGTATCGAGGAGTGCGTCCGCAATCGTAAGCGCAATGATGTTCTCAACGATCACCGATAGCGCCGGAACCGCGCAAACATCACTTCGCTCGATGTGTGCTTCGGTCGGTTCGCCCCGCGATAGATCAACCGAACCGAGGGGTTTCATGAGCGTTGAAATCGGCTTCATATACGCGCGCACAACCAAAGGCTCACCGTTCGTTACACCTGCTTCAAGGCCTCCGGCATTGTTAGAGCCACGTGTGATCGAGCCGTCCGTAATCTCAATAGAATCATGCACTTGCGAGCCGCGACTCATCGCAGATCGAATACCATTTCCGATCTCAATCGACTTGACAGCCTGCGTGCTCATCACTGCCTGACTAATCAAACCATCGAGCTTCCGATCCCATTGCACGTGACTCCCAAGGCCAACGGGCAGTCCGAAAACTTGACATTCAACAACTCCACCAAGTGTATCGCCGAGCAACTTTGCGGAATCGATCGCGTGCATCATCTTAGCTTCGGACGCTTTATCTAACGTTCGAACGGGCGATTCGCTAATCTGATTTTTTAACGCTTTCGAGCTATTGATAGCCAATTCGTCACTCGCCGTGACGTCACCAATTGCACGGACAAATCCGGTCGAGCTAATCCCAACTTCCTGTAGCAGCTTAGATGCGATAGCACCGATAGCTACTCGCATTGCAGTCTCGCGGGCACTTGCTCGCTCGAAAGTATTTCGGAGATCGGCTTCGTGACCATATTTAACGCCGCCTGCCAAATCGGCGTGACCAGGTCGTGGGATTGTAACCGGTTTTGTAACTGCTCCCGAAGTTGGGAGCACGGACATTCGCTCGCCCCAATTTGCCCAATCTTTGTTTGCAATCAGAATTCCGATCGGTGAGCCCGTGGTAATTCCAAATCGTACGCCCGAGATGATCCTGGCGCGGTCTTGCTCGATCTGTTGTCTTCTACCGCGACCGTAGCCCTTCTGTCTTTCGGCGAGTATGGGGTCGATATCACGAGACGCAATGAGCGAGAGTCCCGATGGCATTCCCTCAAGAATGCCAACGAGCATTTCTCCATGTGATTCACCCGCCGTAAGATATCGTAGCCTTGCCATTTCAGTTCAACTACTGTGTTCAGTTCAACAAGTGAGTTAGCTTGGACTTAATCGTGTGATACTCTGATTCACTGATCGGTGAATCATCAGAGAGTGTTCCGCTCCTCCAATACTTTTGTGAAAGCGCAGCTTGCTCGATGAGCATTCCGAGTCCCGAAATAGTTTTTGCAGCGGCTTCGGCTGCTTCGCTTAAGAATGCAGTTTGCTTTGGGTCGTACACAAGATCGATAGCAATATCTCGATCTCGCCACGCAAAGCCATCAAGCAAATTTCCTGGCGTGCCTTGCTTGCCAACGGGTGTTGCTTGCAACACGACGACCGGCGCATCAAGTGAAGCGCGAATCGTCCGAAGACTTTCGAAAGGGATCACCCGTGCCGAGGGACCATTTTGTGCGGTCGACAGCGACTGCACAAGCTGATTTGCGGCGTCCGCAGATCGATTCGCGATAGTCAGCGACAATGGCATCGAATCGCTAAGCATCGAATGCAATACTGCTTTTGCCGCACCGCCCGCACCGACAGCGATCAAGTGATACCCCCCGAGATTAAAAGTTGGCAATTCCCTCTTGAGAGCATTTCGAAATCCTGCCCCATCGGTACTTACGCTTGTAACGTTATCGGCAAAGAATGCGAGCGTATTTGCACTTTGAATTTCTGTTGCCGCTCCAAGACTGGATTGCGCAAGTTCAAAGGCAAGGTCTTTATATGGCATCGTAACATTCGCACCACTAAAACGATTGGAAAACGCGTGCTTGATCCAAGCTGCAACATCACACGATTCTTTACAGTCGACGAGTTCATAGTGCAATCCCGCAACTTGGGAATCAGCGAGCATAGGAGCGAGAAGCTTGTGTAACTCCGGCGACACGCTGTTCGAAATATCTCTCCCTAACAGAGCGATCTTCATTGAGTATTAATGTGTGAGTTTCACTGCGTCCTCTCCGGCCATACGCCGAAGATGGTCGAAGAACTCTGGGTACGAAACCTGAGCAACTTCGGCACCCGATATAGAAACCAAATCTTTTGCGCGCAGCGCAGCCACAACAAAAGCCATCGCGATCCGATGATCACCGCCATGCTCCACAATGCCACCACGGAGCATTCTATCGGGAGCACCCAAGATGTTTAGCCCGCCCGTGGCTTCCATAACAGTCACTCCAAAATTTGACAAGTTCTTGGCGAGCATTGCAAGTCGATCGGATTCCTTATGCCGCAATTCCTCGGCTCCCTCGATCGTGCTTTCACCATCAGCAAACGCGCCCAATATTGCCAGCATTGGAAGCTCATCGATCAGGTCAGGAATATCTTCTTGAAGAACATGAAAAGGACGTAAGGGAGTTGCTCCCGGAGAGAAGACGGTTAGCGACCCACGACTCTCACCCCACTCCTCCACCACATTCTCGGCAAGCATCGCAACTCCCATCAGACTCAGCACTTCCAAGAAGCGCATACGTGTTGGATTGAGAAGAATGTTGTCGATGCGAGTAGTTTTCCCGCATAGGATTCCTGCACCAATCATGAACGTCGCGGACGAAATATCCCCCGCGACATTGTAAACAATTCGCTCGTCCAAATTGAAGCCTGTCAAACCTTCGATGCTTATCTCATCCTCGCCGGAGATCTCCGCACCAAACGCACTCAGCATTCGCTCCGTGTGATCACGACTTTGGAACGGCTCGCGAACTGTGGTCGTCCCCGCAGCAAACATTCCGGCAAGCAGCACTGCAGTCTTCATCTGCGCGGATGCAACCGGAAGCTCAATCGTAGCAGCATGAAGTGTTGCACCTTCGATGCGTGCGGGAAGTGTGCCAGCAGACGAAGTCTGAATGTTAGCCCCCATCTGGTTTAGAATTCTGGCAAGTCGTTGCATCGGACGACTTGAAAGCGATTCGTCGCCAGTAAGCGTTGTCGAAAATCTTTGACCTGCGAGCACACCCATCAGAAGCCTCGCTGTCGTTCCGGAATTAGCGCAATGAATCTGGTGTCCACTCGCGCGCAAGCCATGCAGTCCACCACCTTGAAGCTCAATGCGATCATCGAAAAACTCGATCGAAACTCCGAGTGACTGCAATGCAATCACCGTTGCCAAAACATCATGCGCGATCGACTCCATAGGTGGCAGTGGAATAATAATGAGCGACCTTGTCAGCGATCCGATAATCAGCAGTCGATGAAGTATGGATTTATCCGGAGGCATATTAAGCGTAACCGCTTCGGCGTTCGCGTTGCGGCTTGTCCATTCGGCACGAGTTGCACCTGAAATTTCAGCGATCATTTACGATCTCCGAAGCCTGCACCTGTTGGCTGCTGCGAACGATGGCCGCATCTTGATATGCATTCCTATCCAACATCGGCACAGCGTTGCTAACATTTAATTCTGCTGCCAATGCTACATCGTACGCGAACCCACGATCGATTAGCTCCCGTCCAGATCCGCAAGAGTCTAACTTTGACTTTAGGTGTGACTGTACAGACTCGAATACTGCGACTCCGGCTTCCGCTTCTGGTGAACGAGTGCCACTTAACATCGCGATCAGCGCACCGGCTCCGAGATGATCTTCCAATGCAGGACGCAACGACCCATTTGGCCACTGCTCACCCGCAGCAATGACTCCAATTGAACCGACACACTTATTCAGATACTCTGCAACGGCATTCGCGTTTCGTAAACATGCCGTGAATATCGGAACTCCATGATGCTCAAAAGATAATCGTGATCCGTTCGGCGACGGCAAGACTAATCGGGTGCCAGAAGGAATATTGGCGAGTGATGCAGGCGATAGCGTAAAACCTGTGCTATTGCGTTCGTGATCAGCTGCGATGGCGTTATTGCGCGTTGCATATTCTATTGCTCGCTCACCTCGCTCTCCGTGCGGAAAGATCGTTGCGCCGTTGCTAACTGCTATGTCCACACAAGTGGAAAACGAGAGGACGTCCACGATCACAATTGCGGCGACTGATGTTTTTAGTGCGATCAGCCCATCCATTCCCCATTCAAACCGAACTCGATAGACCTCCTGACCGAAGGACATCATAAGGCTTTTGGATTATGCGGTCTCCTCAACGACAGGGCCCGGCAATACACCGAGTTTCACAAGCGCTTCGCGCGCAGCGTTTTGTTCTGCTTCCTTCTTGCTGCGCCCCGATCCACCGCCTTGTGAAACGTTGCTTACCATCACTTCGACTGAGAACGTTCGATCGTGATTGGGTCCTTCTTCACTTACAGTTACATAACGTGGAGAAGCAATTTTCTTGGACTGCACAAACTCCAATAACATCGACTTGTAGTTCTTGTCCGAAAGCATCATTTCATCACGCCTAGTATGCGTGATGATGTGACGATAGATAAAATCGCGAGCTGCATCCATTCCACCATCCAAATAAATCGCTGCGATTAGTGCCTCGTACGCATCGGCGAGCAAAGTTGCTGAGCCCCGCTTCAATGCGTTATCGGCGGAAGTCGAGAGCATGAGGAATCGGTCGAGCCGAATATTCATCGCATGTTGATAGAGCGCAGCACCCGACACAAGTCGCGAACGAAGCTTTGTAAGATCGCCTTCAGGCAGTGATTGAAATTCTCGGTAAAGATATTCGGCAACGATGAGATTCAAGATCGAGTCGCCTAAAAATTCGAGTCGCTCGTTACTCTTCAGCTCCGGATTCTGAATAAATTGCAAATACGATCTATGCGTGACCGCCTGCAGAAAATATCCGCGATGCTTGATCGTGTAGGATATTAATTTTTCGAGCTCTTCGTAATCTTGACCGGCGAGCAGCGGGCGTGCTGTTCCGGGGATGGGTTCAATTGCGGTAGCAGGCGCGGCGTCCTTATTCGTGCTCTGCTGGGTCCCTTGGCGCGCACGAATTCTGTCTTCGAGTCGTTCGCGTTGGGCTTGACCAATTTCACGATAATGCTCGACCTTATCACGAAGCCGCGCTAAGAGACCTTTTCTTGGCTCCGGTTTCGGAGCTGCACCGTTTAGTGTTTCACCAGTTGCCACGTTGTGTCAGGTGAAGTGGAAAGCCAGTGTGTGCGAAAGCTCTGTGCAGTACCGCGAGCAAATGATTAATTTTCAAATCGCTTAAAGATCAATGTGGCGTTGTGTCCACCAAAACCAAATCCATTACTCATCGCCGCATCGATCTTCATCGGTCGCGCAACATTCGGCACGTAATCAAGATCACATGCAGGATCAGGAAATTCATAATTGATGGTCGGTGGAGCTATCTGATGATGAATCGCAAGCACAGTCGCGATTGCTTCAACGGCTCCGGCAGCACCTAATAAATGTCCGGTCATAGACTTCGTTGAAGAGATCGCAATCTTCTTCGCATGCTCACCAAACGCGCCTTTGATCGCATCACTTTCGGAAATATCGCCTTGTGGAGTCGAGGTTCCGTGCACGTTGATATAATCAATATCGGCAGTAAGAACACCTGCATCATTCATCGCCATTTGCATCGAGCGAATGGCACCTTCGCCACCCGGCGCGGGCTGCGTGATATGATGGGCATCCGCGGTTGCACCGAAGCCGCAGAACTCCGCATAGATTCGTGCACCGCGATTCAAAGCATGTTCCAGTTCTTCGAGTATCAATGAACCACCGCCCTCACCCATTACAAATCCATCACGCTTCAGATCGAACGGGCGACTTGCTTTTTCCGGGGCGTCATTGCGAGTCGAGAGCGCTTTCATCGCGTTGAATCCACCAACTCCCATCGGACAAATTACAGCTTCCGAACCACCCGCGACGATCACGTCAACGATACCGCGTTGTATGAGCATCATCGCATCAGCAATTGCATTATTACTCGTTGCGCATGCACTCGTTGTCGCGTAGTTCGGACCTTTGAGTCCGTGTCGCATTGAGATGTATCCGGCACAAATATCCGAGATCAACATCGGCACGAAGAACGGAGAAATACGATGTGGTCCACCGGTCTCGTACATCGTCTCCTGCTGCTTTTGGTATGTCCACATACCCCCGATGCCGGAGCCGAAGACGACGCCGATGCGAGTTTTATCAACCGTATCGAGTGGCAGGCCGGAATCTTTGATCGCCATATCGGCCGCCGACACACCGAATTGTGTGAAGAGATCCATTCGGTTGGAGAGTTTGCGATCGATAAAATCAAGAACGTTATAATCCTTGACTTCGCACGCGAACTTCGTGTCATAATCACTCGCATCGAAACGTGTGATCATAGCACAACCCGAGCGTCCGTTCTTCAACCCATCCCAATACGCATCAAGATTGTTGCCTATCGGGGTCAGAGCACCCATACCGGTCACTACAACTCTACGTGTTTGTTTTTGCATACTCTAATATTTCAAGAGGAGATGCGATCACTTACTACCGTTCGCTTTTCCTGATCTTCCCAATACAATTCCTAACAATATTTCACGAGGCCGATCGTCAGCCGATCGACCTAGCACAAGCAGTTCTACTTCTTAGCGCTGATGTAGGTCACTGCATCACCGACGGTCTGGATCTTCTCAGCATCCTCGTCCGGAATCTGCAAGTTGAACGCCTTCTCAAACTCCATTACCAGTTCAACGGTATCGAGCGAATCCGCACCGAGGTCATTCGTGAAGCTCGCGGCCGTCGTGACCTGTGATTCTTCTACGCCGAGCTTGGATACGATGATCTCTCTTACTTTTGACTCAACATTCGGATCTGACATTGTTCTTAGGTATTCTTTGAAATGAAACTGTAACTGTTGATTTTGATTCTACACTTTTTTGCTGATCACAACACACGCGATCAAATCAGTCTCTCTCACATCGTCATGCCGCCATCGACTATCAGCGTCTGACCCGTGATATAATCCGCTTCCTTCGAAGCCAAGAAGCCAACCGCATTTGCGATATCGGCTGGTGTGCCACCTCGCTTGAGCGGTATCAAACCCATCAAGGCCTCTTTTTGCGTAGCGGTAAGTTTACCGGTCATATCTGTCTCAATATAACCTGGAGCAACACAATTCACTGTTATTCCTCGTGAGGCAACTTCTTTTGCCACTGACTTCGTAAAGCCGATAACTCCGGCTTTGGAAGCACAATAGTTGGCCTGCCCAGGATTACCAGAAAGACCAACAACACTTGTTATGTTAATTATCTTCCCGCGTTTTTGGCTCATCATTGGTCGAATAACGGCCTTTGTGACATGAAAAACGCCTTTTAGGTTCGTATCCAGCACTAAATCCCAGTCGGACTCGGACATACGCATCAGGAGTCCGTCTTTGGTGACGCCGGCATTATTAACCAAAATATCCACCCTTCCAAAAGCAGCAATCACCTGATCAATGCAGGCAGTAGCTTCCGCTGACGAAGATACATCGACTTTGAGAGCGATTGCTTTTTGCTCAACACCCTTCTCAGCCGATGCGAGACATGCATTCACGACCTCTGTTGCAAGGGCATCGTTCGAATTATACGTCAATGCAACGCTCGCACCACCCGCAAAAAGCTTCTCGACGATCGCACGACCGATGCCACGAGTGCCACCGGTCACGAGTGCAAATTGACCTAAATAAGGAAGAGATGTACTGATACGCTTGTA
>JBDTCS010000310.1:0-7348 GCA_039923455.1 Kapaibacterium sp. (SeqCode)
GAGCAATTGTTTTTAAAAAAGATGGACGGCGCACATCACTGTTATACGTGCCAATAACGGCGCATCGGTGCAAAGGTTTCGTTTCCCCAGCGGGCAGAGCTTGAAACGATCCCCGTTCGAATGCGTAATTTCCAATTCGGAAGTTCTGCCTACATTTCTTAGTATCTTGCCAGTAGAGGCATGGGCACCAGCCTTTCGATTCTTTAGCTTCAATAGAAACAGAATTTTCATCGGTTATGAGCGAAATTGTTCCGATCGTTGCGCATGGTTTGCGCAAGTCATTCAAAAATTTAGTGGTACTCGATGGCATCGATCTCAGAGTCGAGCGCGGTACTGTGCTCGCCCTTCTTGGACCGAACGGAGCGGGAAAAACCACTACTATTCGGATACTCAGCACGCTGCTTCCGCTCGATGGTGGAACAGCAACAGTCAATGGCTTCGATGTGACGCGGAATCCGAAAGATGTTCGTCGCTCGATCGGATTGACTGGACAATACGCAGCCGTCGATGAATACTTGACCGGACGAGAAAATCTGGAGATGCTCGGCAAACTCTATCACCTGAGCAATTCCGATAGCAGGCAACGTGCAAAGCAACTTTTGGAAGAGTTTGATCTGACGGAGGCAGCCGGACGAATCGCAAAGACATACTCGGGTGGTATGCGTAGACGTCTCGATCTCGCGCTTAGCCTGGTTGCAACTCCACCTATTCTTTTTCTCGACGAGCCAACAACAGGGCTCGATCCACGTAGTCGTCTTGCGATTTGGGACCGGATCGAACGACTGGCAGCGGCTGGCACGACAATACTATTGACGACCCAGTATTTGGATGAAGCCGACAAACTTGCAGATCAAATAGTCGTGATCGATCACGGTAAAGTGATTGCGCAAGGAACATCGCATGAGCTAAAGAAGAATATTGGTACCGAACGTCTCGAACTTGTTCTTGCAGATCACGAGGTATTGGTAAGCACCACCGCGCTGCTACACGGCGAGGTTGTTCGGGTGGAAGACGATCGGTCTCTTACAATCGCGCTTGACGGAAGCATTCTTCACGTGAAGCGTATTCTTGATCTATTGGTAGGTGCCGGCACAAACATTGAGACATTCAACTTGCATAAGCCGACACTCGACGATGTATTCCTTCAACTCACAGGTCATCAGGCATCCGAAGAGGAAAAGTCTAAAGTATAAATGGAAACCGCTACAACTTTATTGAGTAATTCAATATCGAGCAATCCAAAGCCGATGGAGCGCTCACAGCTTTTTTGGATCGTTCGAGATACGTGGGTTTTGATCATACGAAGCTTGAGGCATATCTTCAAGAATCTCGATCAATTGCTCGCACTCTTGATTCAGCCGATCATGTTTATGCTGCTCTTTCGGTATGTGTTCGGTGGGGCGATCGATACAGGCTCGACGACTTATGTAAATTATCTCGTAGCAGGTATTCTAATCCAGATGGCTGCATTCGGCGCAATGACGACATCTATTAATGTGGCGGCAGATTTGCAGCGCGGAATAGTCGATCGGCTGAAGTCGCTGCCGATCGCGAGTTCAGCGGTTATGACCGGACACGTGGTCGCAGATCTTGTGCGCAATGTGCTGTCCTCGATAATTCTGATCGGCGTGGCGCTTCTTGTCGGATTTTCACCGACTGCCTCGGTGCTCGAATGGCTCACGCTTATCGGTATCTTGCTTCTCTTCACGCTTGCTTTTAGTTGGATCGCAGCGATCATGGGACTCATCGCTCGCTCGGTCGAAGCAGTGCAGTGGATGGGATTCGTTTTTGTCTTTCCGCTTACGTTCGCATCGAGTGCATTCGTACCGACGAAGGGCATGCCCGCGGGGTTGCGAGTCTTTGCAGAAAATCAGCCGGTGACGCACGTGATCGAAGCGATGCGATCACTGATGGTCGGAACACCGATGGGTAACCACGGAATACTCTCGGTCGTCTGGTGCGCAGGCATCACGATCGTCTGTGTACCGATCGCCGCCTTCATGTTTCGTAGGCATACATCGAAGTAAAAGGACTGTCGAGCGGTGGACGGTACGCACTCGTCCACCGCGATCTTCGATCAATCTTTTGTGAAATGCTCTCGCACGAAGGCGTGCTGTTCGTTCTCGGTCATCTTATCCGCAGACTTGACCTCAATTTTCGTTTTCGCAAAATGATGATCTGCTTTTAGAAGATTGAAAAGTTCTACTTTCGCGTCCGTTGGACCAAAGAGAAGTACCTCATCATATTTTTTGATTGTCTCGCCCAAGTGTTTGTAATAGTCCGATTGCTCATGCTGCTCTTTGTTGTGCATCAGGCTCTCGCTCTTGCTTAGCGTGTCTTCCTTCACATCATGCGTGAATTTGGACGCGATGGTTTGCGTCTGAGATGGCTCCTTTGAGAATTCGATGATGTGGGCATTTGCGTGATCCATCCAAATGCCGAGTTGTTTTGATGTAGTTGTCATTGTAGTGTGCCTTTCTATTGCAGGTCGCTAATTTTGAAAATATTTGCCGGATAGTTTACTATCCCTAGAAGAACGAATATTTGTGCCAAAGTATCGGTTTAATTCTTGCATTTCTTTTCGTATGAGGCGAGTGCTAGACTCCGAGCACGCATTAACTGCTCCCTTCGGCCTAGAACCGCCAGATGCGTGTTTTCCCTGTGCTGAGTATTGATGTACTTTCGCGCACACGACCGCAATCAGGAATATTTTTATACCGTACGTAACATTTTCGTATTGATCATGAATTCATCGCAGGTAAGTTGGGTGGTGGCGCTCGCGTGTGTGTTTGCGCTTTGGGGTTGTGCAAGTTCGAAGGGAGATCTTCCCGTCGTGAAAAGCGTGGAGCTTCAAAAATATATCGGTACCTGGTACGAGATTATGCGATTGCCAAACACCTTTGAAGCAGGCCTGAAATGTACCACAGCTAATTATTCGATCAAGGAGAACGGAGATATTAAGGTTGTGAATTCCGGACGTAAGGTCGAGGCACCCTCAGAGGTCAAGAGTTCGACGGGTACGGCTTGGATCCCAAACGCAGATGAGCCAACGAAGCTGAAGGTTAGATTCTTCTGGCCTTTCTCCGGCAATTATTGGATTATTGCCTTAGACACGGAATACAAGTGGGTCATGATCGGTGAGCCCACACGTGAGTACATGTGGATTCTTAGTCGTGAAACAACACTGAGCGAGCAGACAATCAACACGTTGCTTGCGCAAGCGAAGGCACAAGGCTTCGACGTTTCAAAACTTGAGCGTATTGCGCAGGACTGTAAATAATTGCCTGCACCGGTGGACGCTAACACCACCCGGTTCAACTTAAGAAATATTTTGTCCCTGATGTCCGCTTTTCATTTTCCCGTTCGTCTTTACTGTACTGATCACGAATAACTAACTTGAGCCATGCGATCAGTCAGTGGCACATAATTGGGGTCTTTAACGGGAAATAGAACAACAGGAATAATGAATAATCAAGATTACACTACCAGCATCACAGCCAAGGTATCTGCCGAAGAGGCGTTCAACAGTATCAGCAACATTTCCAAATGGTGGGCGAAGAATTTTGAAGGGAAGGCGCAAAATCAGGGTGACTCCTTTACCGTGCGCTTCGGAGAAACGTTTGTAACTTTCAAAATCGCAGAGAGCATTGCAGGTAAAAAGTCAGTATGGTTGGTTACAGACTGTCACTTGCATTGGCTCAACGACAAGACGGAGTGGACCGGCACCAAAATAGTTTGGGACATTGCCACGAAGAACGATGCCGAACAGGTTACCATGACGCACGTTGGATTGATCCCCGGAATGGAATGTTATGACACCTGCGAGAATGGTTGGAACGGACATATCCAAAAGAGCTTGCTCAACCTAATGACGGAAGGTGTAGGTTCTCCGGAGTAAGCGCTTTGTTCAAATGTGTGAGTATGATTTTAAGGCCCTCAGTGTCGATCGCCGGCACTAGAGGGTCCTGTGCTAAACTCAGTTTTTATACGGTGCAAGTACGGACAACGGAATCAGATCTTGAACTCAATCAACTTTTTTCTTTTTCTTCGGCGATACTTTTGCGCGTTTGTTAAAGTCTATCGCTAAGCCGATCCAATAGTCAAAATCTTTCTTCGACGTTATAGCGTCTTCGTGGACATTCACGTAACCTTTATATTCGCGACCCTTCATAATCATCGTGCGGCAACCTTCGCGCTCAACCGCCTTGTCATGCACCAATGGGTCGATCCGGAACATCGATTCCGCCGCGCCGACACTAATGCACAGCTTACCATTGACCATAAAAGCAATTCCGCGAAACATCTTCTTTTCTTCGACACTTGGCTGTTGGGATAGCGCGGTGCGGATTCGATCAGCGACAATCAAGTTGTAGGGCATACGTTGTTGTTGTCGAAATGTGATAGTCTCAAAACTTCTGACGGCCGTTCGACAGCGATTCAAGGCGGTTGTTCGGTCTTAGCTGTTCGGTCTTAATCGAAGAATTCGACTTGCCCGGATTCGATATCATGAAGGCCGCCAACAATTTTGATCTGCTGCTGTTGTTCCATCTGGTTCAAGATACTGCTCTGCTCACGAACCAGTTGGACTGTTAGGGAAACATTCTTCTTCGTCACGTTTTGCACGAAGGAGCGATTACTTCCGTTCCTCTCATCCCTCGTTTGGGTCTCTTGGGCGATCGCAGGCTTTATTTTGTTGAGAAGGGTTGTCACGTGTCCGAGCATAACATTATCGCAGGCACCTTCGATCGCTCCGCACTTTGTGTGCCCGAGCACGACAACAAGTTTCGAACCCGCGAGCTTACAGGCGAACTCCATACTCCCCAAGATATCATCGTTCAGGATATTTCCGGCGATACGAATACTGAAAATATCTCCAAGCCCTTGATCGAAAATTAGCTCTGCGGAAGTTCTCGAGTCAATACAACTAAGTATTGCCGCAAATGGGAATTGCCCCTGGGACGTCTCGTTAATCTGCTCAAGTAGATTCCGGTGCGCCTTGATATTATTTACGAATCGTACGTTTCCTTCTTTTAGAATTTCGAGTGCAAGTTCCGGTGTGAGGCCGTCCTGTGTTTCTTTTGTATGTACTCTCATTTGGATCGGTTTAGTCTGGATCTAATTTGCGCGGTATAACCATTAGGGCTTGTCTGTGCCGAGCTTCGGTCGAACCGTGTTTATCTATGCAAAAATACGAAGATTATACCGTCCGTGACGCTCAATCGATTTCACCCAGTCTCAAGTTACGATTGGGTTCATAGTTTGAATCTCTTTGCTGCTCTGAGTTCGAACGGTGTATACCAAAGGAATTGCAAAAGTGCTAACCGTCGTAGGTCAGCGACATTGAACTAACTCCAGGTGTGATGCTGCTTAAATCGCTCTCACGCGATTATTTTTCGGATTATGTTCGAGTTCAACCAACCCGAGAGCTTCCATAAGCGGGGGCACATATACCCCGAATCTGCCGCGCAAACCTTTCTTTAACCCATACCATCCACCGATCGGATTCTTTGGCGATCTCCCCCACGCTTCTACTGTGCCTTCTTTTGCGGGCTTCTGCTCATCCGCGCCACCTAAGTCAACCCAATCCCCATGCGCCTGCAGCATCGCATGCAGATCCGCGATCGAGCGCGCATCATAGTGAAGAATGGTCTTACCCACGGTGCAGACGATGATCTGTTGGCCATCTCTAGTATCCATGTGCATTGTGTATTCCGATGTACCCGATGGCGTCTTTAACTGCCAAGGATTCTCTTTAGGTCGGTCGAGTTTTGTCATGCTAGATCAAAAATATTAGAACCTATTTTTTCGCTTTAAACGTATTCATTGCAAAGGATCGTACAAAGCTAGCATCCATCGTCCCGAATAATTTTTCGTGCGATCCGACTAGACGTGATCAGATCAGAGCGTCCCAGATCGACGGTTTGCAAATCGCATAACTATTTTGCGTTCTTTCCAAAGCTCCGACCGGTCTTTTTTAGTTCACTCGTTAGTACTTTTATCGCTGAAGGTCCCATGCCGTGCAGGGCGCTCAACTCCGACAAAGTGATCTTCGTAAGATCTTTCAGATTTCTGATCCCCGCGTTTGCGAGTGCGCGACGAGCAGGACTCGCGAGCTTCGGAATATCGCTCGTCGAGTCCGACGTTTTAGAGTCCACCTTTTTGGAGTCACGCTGCTGGGGCAACGGAGAAATTTTACTCGCCATTGAATGCTCGCTCTAAGTCAGCAATCACGATCTTCCCCATCTTGAGCATTGCCGTCATCACACGACCCGCTTTTGCTCGGTCGGGGTCGGTCATCATCGCACCCAAGCTTCGCGGTATAATTTGCCAGGACAATCCAAATTTATCCTTGAGCCAACCACATCGACTTTCTGACCCACCTTCACAAAGTTTATACCACAAGTTGTCCAGTTCTTCTTGCGTATCAACATTCACGAGCAGCGAGATCGCCTCCGTAAACTTGAACATAGGTCCACCGTTGATAGCTTGAAACTGCTGACCCTCAAGTTGGAAGGAGCAGACCATCACTTGGCCCGCAGGGCCTGGGCCTCCCTCTCCGTACCGAGAAACGCTTAGCACTTTCGAATCCCTAAAGATGGAGATATAAAGATTCATCGCCTCTTCGGCGTTATCATTGTACCATAAAAATGGTGTGATCTTCTGCATGTTGTTGAATGGTAAAAAAATATGATACTGAATAAATCTATTTGGGCAGTTCGTAGCAAAGCAATACGTTGCCATTCTCGAATTTCCGAGTGCTCGTGAGTCGTAATGGCAACTTAGAACTTAGCCCCTCAAACATGGTACGACCGCTTCCAAGCACGATAGGGTTAACGACGAGTTGATATTCATCGATCAGACCAGCCTCCGCCAGTTGCGCTGTGATTTTGCCGCTACCCAAAATAGCAATTCCATTTCCGGATTGCTCCTTCAGCGATTTGACATTCGGGATAAGCTCGCCTTTCATCAACTCCGAATTTTCCCACGCGAGAGAATCGAACGTTTTTGAGACAACAATTTTCTTCATTCTATTCATCCCTTCTGCGATAACAGGAAAACTCGCTGCGGCTTCTGTAGTCGGCCAAAAACTCGCCATAAGCTCATACGTGATTCTGCCAAACAGCAACGTGCCACCTGCGCTCGCATTGCCGGATACGTACGCAACCCACTCCGGATCCTTCACCGGATTGTGGCTCCAAGTCAGATCGTTATCCGTCGAAGCGAAGTATCCATCGATAGATACGGAATTGAATACCAGTAATTTCTGCATCTGCTTTCTTCAAATCTTAAGTGACCGACCTCACCATTCGTGCGATGGTTTGATTGCGCGAATGATGAGTTCGAATCG
>JBDTCS010000311.1:0-1639 GCA_039923455.1 Kapaibacterium sp. (SeqCode)
GGGCTATTCGGTTTTCCGTCTTTAGAAACAACTCAGAACTGAGGTATCAAAAATGCAGCAAAAGTCTTACTTCTCGTTTGTGCTTCTGGCTTGTAGTTTACTGACTGCATGTACGCATTCAACGCAACCGGCAACTGCTCCGCTCGGCTATACTTATCACGCCGTCACGTATGACTCCCTTGGAAACAAGACGAATGACGGTTCGGCGTTCATTCCAATTATATCCGAAGGCAACATAGCTGGGATTCCGAACGCAAGGCTCGTCAAATGGATACTCGACACGGTAGCCGTAGCCGATCTTCCGAATGGCGATGTCATGTTTTATGAGCGTCCTCCGGTGGTGTACATCGCCAACATCCCTGACCGGAACTGGATCACGTATCCTCTCAAAACGGCGACGATCGATCAACCGACGGTGATTTTTTCAAAAGATACCACATATCCTGATGGCTCCTTCCTCGGGCTACAGGATACAATCATTGTCCGAAGGTACGAACTGGATTCGATCAATCCCGCTTTGAAATCTGTGAAATACGATCAGTCGATCATCGACACGAACGGTGCCTTAGTTAACGGAGTCCCGTTCGCGTTCGGGGACAAATATGCCGCGACCATCTGGTATTCAAGCGTTGCAGGTTTTTACAGCCGTTATAACCTTTCAAGCCCTCACTCTCGCGTCGAAATGACATTGACCTCGTATGTCAAGTGATAACGGTAAATAAAGTGTAGATTGCGCAGGCGGCATCAATGTAACAGTGAGGTCGACGACCACCGGTGGATGACGCGATCTTAACCTCTCAGCGTTTCTCCCAAATATTTTGTCAACCCCGACCACGCACCCTAAAGGGATGCGGCTACCGGGGATGACCTCCGCGTGACGTGACGGTTTGCAAAGCAAGAATCACTTGCCGCTATCAATCAAATACGCACAAGAAATTTTAGGGCATTCGGTCGCTCAAAAAAATCGATGACCTTGTCTTCCCAAATATGAGTAGTGAAAATCCGTGTATGAGACATTACAAGACCCCGGTAGCCGCATCCCTTTAGGGTGCGCGGTGCGGCAGGAAGAAAAGCTGAGTCAAGCATCGAATGCACCGGCAGCATGTAACGTGACCGCGAGATCGACAATAACCGAGGATGACGCGATTAGAACATCGCTGTGTTTCCCCAACAGTTCGTCAACCCCACCGCGCACCCTAAAGGGATGCGGCTACCAATCGAGACAAAACCGGAGGCGGGTGTGTTAGCCTCCAGTTCAATATGAGCCATTTGTGCTCTTTTCAGATTTTATGGCAGCCGAAGAAGAAGAGATATTAGGAAAAGCGTACGATGCGAAGCTAATGCGGCGCATCGTGAAATACTTGAAGCCCTACAAGCTTCAGGTGTTCGGTGCTGTCATCATCACGATCGCGGTCTCCTCACTCGGCCCGCTTAGGCCTTATTTGATGATGATCGCGATTGATAAGCACATCGTCAAGAACGATTTTTCGGGCTTGATACCGATTATCGCAATGCTGCTCGGTAGCGTAATCCTTCAATCGCTCATTCAATACGCGCAAGCGATCCTCACGCAATGGATTGGTCAACAAACGATCTACGATCTACGCAAAGAAATTTTTGATCACTTAGAGATACTCTC